>CASFHJ010000178.1 GCA_949294425.1 uncultured Campylobacter sp. | reverse complement strand
AGCCCAAAACAGAGGGAGGCAAAACAAGGGGCATTGAGCTTATGAGTTGCAAAAAATCCTTAAAGATAAAATTTGTAAAACTTAAAACATAGGCTAGAAAAATTCCCACAAAAACTAAGATAATCGTGCTAACAAAGGCTAGTTTTAAGCTAAGAAAAAGGGTTTGCAAAAAGTTAATATCCATTGCTCTACTCTACATCAAAGCCGTGTTTTTTTATGATTTCTTTGCCCTGCTTTGAAAGAACAAAGTTGCTAAATTTCAAAGCTAAATCCTCTTTTTTGGGATCTTTTTTTAGGTATTTTGTTAAAACAAAAGAATGCCTTAAAGGCTCATAAAGACTTTTATTTATCAATAAAACCTTGCTTTTTTCCTTATCTACAAGCAAAGAATAAGCAAGTATAGCCACCTCAGCCACCTTAGTATCCACATACATAAGGGCTTGGGAGACATTTTCTCCTAAGATAAGCTTATCTTTTACTTTCTCATAAAGTCCTGTATTTTTAAGAATTTGCAAAGCAGCCTCTCCATAAGGTGCTAGTCTTGGATTTGCTATACTTATATATCTTAGCTTAGTTAAGGCATTAAGACCATCTTTAAGTAAGTTTTCATCTGAAAAATAAAGCGCCAAAATACCAAGAGCATAAACCTTAGGCTCTAAAAGAGCTAGTGAGTCTTTTTGTATTTGCTCTGGGTATTTTGAATCAGCTGAAAAAAAGAGGTCAAATTTTCTACCATTTCTTAAGAGCTGATAATGCTTACCAGAGGCACCAAAAACAAAGTTTATCTCGCAAGAAGCACAGGTCTTTAAAAAGTGGGCTTTTAAATCTAGCATAAGCTTAGAAGTTGAGGAAGCAGCGAAAACCTCTATCTTTTGTGCATTTAAAGCTATGCTAAAAAAGGCTAAAATAAGTATAATTTTTTTCATCAAATCCCTTTTTAAGTAAAAAGATAAAAACTTAGAGTCTTTGAAGCTTAAAAACCTTTTTGCCTCTTTTTAAGATCAAGTCCTTAGCATCTTTTTTCATCTCAAATTTAGCATTAAATTCTTTTAGCATTTCATTTTCTACTTGCATCAAATCCTTGGCACAAAGCATCTTAGTAGAGGCTGTAAAATTAAGAGTTAAACTCTTTTTATCCTTGCTAAAAGTGCCAAAAATAGTGTTGCAAAGTCTGTAACTTACAGAATTATCACTAAAAAAATTTATCCTTGTATCTATATTTTTTTCTTTTATTACAAGTTTGTATTGTGCTATGAGTTTTGGCTCATCTTGCTTTTTAAGATCCTTAGCACAAGAAATAAAGAAAAACAAAAAGCACACAAGAATTATCTTAAACATCTTTATCCTTTAATTTTAATTTCTTCTTTTAAAATCCTCATAAGAAAAAGTCTTTACTATTTCAAGCTTATTATCCTTAGTTAAAAAGCCAAAGCTAGGCAATCTTACTCCATTAAAGGTAGTATTTTTAACTATACTATAATGTGCTTGATCCAAAAAAACAAGCTTATCTCCTTTTTTAAGCTCCTTTTTAAAGGCATACTCACCCATTATATCCCCAGCCAAACAAGAAATTCCTCCCAAAAGATAAGAAAACTCGCCCTCTTTAAGATCATCTCTTACTATCCTAGCATTTGCAAGCTCGCTTGTATAAGGCATAATAACAGTATCTGGCATATGAGCCTCATTTGAGGTATCAAGCAGGGCTATTTTTTTTTCATTTTCTATTATATCCAAAACAGAGCTTACCAAGCTTCCACACTGCCAAGCCACAGCCTCTCCGGGTTCTAAATAAATTTGCACTGAATATTTTTGTGAATAGCTTTTGCAAAGCTCTATTAATTTTTTTGTATCATAGCCTTGCTTTGTTATGTGATGACCTCCACCAAAATTTAACCATTTCATTTTTTTCAAAAAGGGTTTAAATTTCTTATCAAGCTCTTTTAAAACAAGCTCTAAGCTTTGCGCACTCTCCTCGCAAAGAGCATGAAAATGAAGCCCATCAACTCCGTCTAAATCCTCCTCGCTTAAATCCTTTGCCAAAACCCCAAGCCTTGAAAACCTAGCACAAGGATTGTAAAGATCCTTTGGTGCAGATGAAAATTCAGGATTTATCCTAAGACCTATACTTACTTTAGCATTTAAAGCCTTTTCTTTATAGCTTTTTAACTGATTTAAGGAGTTAAAAACTATATGATTTGATAAAAAAAGAATTTCATCTATTTCATCGTCCTTAAAAGCTGGGCTATAAGTGTGAATTTCTTTACCCATAAATTCCTTTGCTAGTTTTGACTCCCAAAGTCCGCTACTTGTCGCACCATCTAGGTATTTAGAAAGCAAACCTAATGCTCTAGTAAAGGAAAAAGCCTTTAAGGCTAGTAAAATTTTACTCTTGCTTTCTTCTTTTATCCTAGCTAAAAGCTCGCAGTTTTTTATGAGCTTTTCTTCTTCTATTACGTAGATTGGAGTTTGTTTTATCTTGTCTAAGTGATTTAAAATTTGCATATTAAGCCTTTTAATTTAAACTTATGTTATTATACTGCTTTATTTTTTAAAAAGGCTTTCATTATGGTAAGGGTAAATTTTTTAGGTCCAATAAAAAAAGAAAGTATCTTTTTAGAGCTTAAAAATTTAAAAGAATTAAAAGA
This sequence comes from uncultured Campylobacter sp., assembly GCA_949294425.1. Lineage (GTDB taxonomy): Bacteria > Campylobacterota > Campylobacteria > Campylobacterales > Campylobacteraceae > Campylobacter_D. The sequence goes on along the minus strand of CASFHJ010000178.1, from coordinate 8,208 downwards.
AATTTTACAAAAAGATGAGAGTTTAAAAGAATGGCTAGAACTTTGCGCACTAAGCCTTAATGATGAGATAGTTTCAAGCCTTGATATAGCTTTAAAAGATAAAGATGAGATAAATTTATTACCTCCTGTAAGTGGTGGATAAGATGTTTAAGATAGTAAATGCTTCCTTAGATGTGCCTAGTCTTTATGAGGAGTGCTTTAAAAAGTGCAAGGACAAAAACTACGGAGCTTTCTTATCTTTTTGCGGCATAGTAAGGGCTGAAAACAAGATACAAGGGCTTAGCTTTGATGTATACGAAAAGCTCTTAAAATCTTGGTTTTTAAAATGGAAAGAAAGGGCTAAAAAAGATGGAATTTATCTTTGTTTTGCTCACTCAAAAGGCGATGTGGCTTTGCATGAAAGCTCATTTTTTGTAGCTGTTTTTTCTAAAAACAGAAAAGAGGGCTTAAAAACCTTAAATGACTTTGTAGAGGATTTTAAGGCAAAAGCACCCATTTGGAAGTATGATTTAATAAATAATGAAAGGATTTATGCAAAAAATCGCTCTACAAAATTAAAAAATGCAGGACTTTTAAAATGATAAGCTACAAAGAGGCTTTAGAAATTTTAGATTCTCACATAAAACCTTATGACTTCATAGAAAAAATAGCTATCACGCAGTGTTTAGATAGAATTTTAGCAAGTGATATAAGAGCCTTAAGATCTTATCCTCAAAAAGATATGGCTGCTATGGATGGCTATGCTTTTAAGTTTAGCGAACAAGATGAGGAATTAAAAATTTTAGGGCAGTTAAATGCTTCTGAACTTAGTTATTTTAAGCTAGGAAAAAAAGAATGCGTAAAAACCATGACTGGTGCTTTAATGAGTGAGGGTAGCGATACCTTAGCACCCATTGAAATCGTAGACTTAAAAGATGATAAGATAAAAATAAAACAAAAAATTAAAAAAGGTTTTGCCGTAAGAAAGGCTGGAGAAAACTATAAAAAAGGAGAGCTTTTACTAAAAAAAGGAACTAAGCTTTCTTACGCAGAATTAGCCTTATTAGCAGAGCTTGGCTACTTTCACATAAGCGTTTTTAAAAAGCCTAAGGTAGCTATTTTAAGCTCTGGCTCTGAACTAAAAGACTTAGGAGAAAGCCTTGAAAACGAGGCACAAATTTATTCTAGCAATCACATAGCCATAGCAAATATAGCCAAAAAGCTTGGAGCAGATAGCATGATACTTCCGCTTATAAAAGATAACAAAAAAGAGCTTAAAAATGCCCTTTTTAACGCTCTTCAAAGTTGTGATATTTTGGTAAGTACCGGGGGAGTTTCTGTGGGAGATCTTGACTTTTTAAGAGATCTTGTAAAAGAATATGAGCTTTTGATAGATAAGGTTAGCATAAAACCCGGACGCCACATAAAAATAGCTAAATTTAAGCACAAATTCATACTTGCTTTGCCCGGTTTTTCGCTATCTGCGATAAGCACCTTTATACTTTTTGCAAGACATATCATAAATTCTTGGCTACTGCTTAAAAAAGACTACACTAGCAAGGCTTTTTTTAAGGGAGAATATAAAAAAAAGAGTGAGTTTTTGGAGCTTTTACCCTGTGATTTAAGCTTTAAGGAGGCTAAAATTTATGCGAGCCTAAAGGATATAAAAGAGGCAAATTCGGCTATGACTACAAGACTTATAAGCTCAAAGGCTTTTATTTTACTTGATAAAAAAGAGCTTAAAAATGCTGATTTAGTAGATATTATCTTTTTGCCATAAAATTACTAAAAAAGTAGGATTTGTAAGAAATTATCATATATAAAAACTATTTTGATTTTTCAGGGTTTTTTACCCTGAATTTTTTTGTCTATTTTAACTACTAAATCAAACTTGTTTATCGTAATCTTTAGCTAGTTTTTTTCCCAAAAGTCCCCAAACAAAGCTGATAAAGGCTCCAAAAATTAAGACTAAGCTTATACTTATAGATGAAATAAGACTTTCAACTTGAGCAGATAAAGAATCCCCTGCTCTATAAACAACCGTGTCTAAGAAATTTTTTACCTTGTATTTTGAGTCGCTATCAAGAGGCACGAAAAGCATTTCCCTGCCCGGTTTAACCAAAGAATACTCCCCAACTCTTCTTACAACCATAAGCACAACAAAGATGAAAAAGGAAAAAGGAGCAAAGCTTAAGAGTATGAAACCAAAACAAAGCACAAAGCCTAGCAAGGACAATAAGTATTTTATACCTAAAAACTGGGCTATCTTAGATGTAAGAAAAATTTGTATCAAAAAACTTAAAATTTGAACTATAAGGTCTATATTTGCAAATACTTGGATTCTTTCCTCTCTACTTGTGAAAAGCTCTGCTACTATGCGAAGTTGCTGTATATATAAAAAGGTGCTAACAAATGTAGCTATCATTATGAAAAGAGCAAGTATTAGTAGGTGCTTTGATTTTACGATGAGTTTAAAACCTTCAAAGGGATTTTTAGAACCTATGTGCTCATTAAATTTAATCTTAAATTCATCTTTTTCTTGCTCACTTTCTAAGAGTTTATAGCTTTGTTTGATTAAAAGATGTTTAAATAAAATGGAAATAAGTAAAAAAACACTTGCCAGTAAAAATAAATATGAAGTATCAAAATCTTTTATAATTTCTAATAAAAAACTCACTAAAAAAGCTCCAGCCATACTACCAAAAGAAGCTGCTGACATTATGATACCAAAAAGCCTTTTAGAGCTTTGCTTTGTAAATAAATCACTAAGCAAGGACCAAGCACTAGATATTATAATTATATTAAAAATACTAAGCCAAACATAAAAAATTCTAAAAAACCAAGAAAAAATAGCTGTATTTTCCTGTAAAAACTGAAAAACAACAAAAAGCAAGATGGCATTTGTAACAAAAAAAATGAAGATCCCATTTATATAAAATTTTCTTTTTATCCTCGTGCTTAGATACATGGCTGCCAAAGAGGTAAATATACAGGTAATAAAGGTGGATAAAAATAGCCATTTTATCTCTTTTTCTCCAAGCTCCACCCCAAAAGCCTCTCTTATAGGTCTTAAAATAGTATAAGAGCTAAAAAGTAAAAATATAAACAAAAAGGCATAGCTACTTAAAAACAGCTCTTTTCTTTTTATGCTAAAAATTTTATATATTATCTCATTCATATTTTTCCTTATGTATTTTATCACAAGAGGTGTATTGCGAACTTTGGGGATTAAAGCCGTCTATATTTTTAGAAAGCATATCATCATAAATTACAAGCTTTTTGCTAAGCACTTCAAGGACGGATTTAAGCTCTTCTATATTATCCTCAACAATTTCTTTTTGCCTTGCTATCATGTCTCGTCTTTCTTTTGCTGTGTCTTCTCCTTGATTTGCTAGCTGTATGTAGTGTCTTATACTAGGTATGTCCATTTGAGACTTTCTAAGCCAATTTATCCAGCCAACCCACTCCACATCGCTTTTGCTAAAATACTTGACCTTATTATTATCTTTTTGAACAAAGGGAAAAAGCCCTTTTTTAGCCCAAAAACGCAGGGTATGAGAAGAAACTCCAGTCTTTCTTTCTACTTCTATTATGGTGTAAGCCATCTTGTAATCCTTTTTTATTTTTTTGTATTATAAAGCATTAGAGCTAGTCTAAGTCAAGTAAAAAGGCTTTAAATTTTTTCAAAAATAAACAAATTTATAGTAAAGAATTTTATTTTTACTTATGAAAATATAGATCTTGTAGAAAAAGCCCTTACAAAAAAGGGCTTTATGAAGGTTAAAAACCTAAGTTTACTCCCCCGCCCTCACCTAGCTCGTAATTTGCTTTTTTACCTTGGGACTCAAGCTTACAAATATCTGCTAGACTTGGGCTGCCTTGAAGTATCTTTGCGTGTGATATTTTAGCAGATGAGCTAATTATTTGCACTCTTGATGAGCTTTGCCCCTCGCACTCATAAATATCTCCTTTATTAAGACTTTCTTCAAAGATAAGCTCTTCTTTGCTTACTGAGGCTATGTAAAGAGGAAAAAGCTCATCTAAAAGCTTAGAGCTAAGCTCTTTAGCTATCTTTTGACTAGCCATTTCATCACTTTTAACATCAGCTTCTTTTACTAAAATATTTATAGTCAAGGTATCAGAAAGCTTTACCTCTTTTGTGGCAAAGAGTATAAGTTTATAATCAAGCACAACATCAGCTCTTATATTCTTATCATCTAAGCTAGTAAGCTTTGAGGACTGATTTGAACTTTGACCTATCTTTCTTAGGTTAAAAACAAGCATATAATCAGTGCCTAAGACATTGCCTAGCTTATACAAATCCTCACTTGAAGCATCATCGCTGTTTAATAAATCCTTTTCAGCCTTGTAGTATTTATCGCTACTTCTATCAAGCACTACAAATTTTTTGCTTTTTACTAGCTCATTTGTGATATTTTGCAAGATATTATCACCAAGCTGCTTAAAAACCGAGTCATTAAATATAACTATATGAGCTTTTTCACTTCTTTTAAAAAGTGTCTTATACACATTTACTGAAACCACATACTTGTTCGTATCTGTATCCATAGATACACTAGTTATCTCATAGCTATCTATCCTGCCCTTTGCGGCGGTTTTAATTTTATTATCCAAAACATTTGTGTAACCTAGCAAGTAAGTATGTGCTCTTTGATTTACACCCTGTTTTACATCTATGCTAATACCTTTTATCTTAGAAAGAGCGTTTGCTAGGGCGTTTAAGGTAGCTTCCTCCTTACTAGAGCCGCTACCTTCGCCCTGTGCTACATTTATATAAGTTCCGTCCTTATTGCTAAGAGCTAGTCCTGTGTCTTTGTTAAAATTTATAGTGCTATTAATCTCGGCAAATAAAAAAGAAAAAACAAAAAAGCAAGATAGCAAACTTTTTTTATATATGCTTACCAAGTTACAGCCTTGCCACTTCCTGTTTTGCTTATAGTTTGCTCATCCTCCCAGTAAGCTAAACCACTTGTTAGATCAGTTACCGTTAGATGAAAGAAATACTCGGCTTGAATTTTACCATTAGGTAGTTTTACTGTGTCTTGTCTTATCTTTCCAGCTAGGGAAAAATCAGGCGATACTAAGCTACCTTTTTTGGCTATGGTTGCTTGATTAAATTCATCATTATCTCTTAAAGATCTTACATCATGACTCATGCTATCCTTTGCTCCTCCAGCTGCTACAGCAGTCGTTAATACAAATTTGCCTGATTTTCTAAGAGCTATGGTGATCTTTGATATCATTCTATCAGTATCTATTCTTTGTGGAGTATCATTTACTATCCTACCTATAGCTATAACCTTTCTTTGACCCGGTCTTATATTAGCAAAGGCTGGGTCTTTTAGCATGGATTGTATCATAGTATCAGCAGCATTTTCAAAATCCTCTCTGTCAAGACCTAAGGTTAAAGCATTTCCTTGCTTTTCTTGGGAAGCCTTTCCATCTGTGTAAGAAACTGCAGCACTAGAACAAGCGCTTATAACAAAGGCAGTAGCCAAACTCAAACTTAAAATTACAATCTTTTTCATATCTTATCCTTTCCTAAGTATTATCTTAAAACTAACAGCGTCTTTATTTGTTGAAACTCTTTGTATGATAAGTTCCTTATTTTTTTCAAGCTTAACATGATCTTTCTTGTCAGAATAAGCAGGTGTTTGGATCTTAAAATTATCCTCATCTAGCCAAGAAAGCTCATAAGAAATCTTTTTATCGCTATCACTAAGTAAGATGAGTTCGATTTCAAGCAAGGAATTTGAATTTATCCTATAATTAAAACTCTTAACTATACTCTTATCAAGCCCATCAAAAACTATGTATTTTTTTATCCTTTCTTGCATAGGATCAACATTTTTACTAGCACAAGCAAGAAATAAAAAAGATACAATGGCTAAGGTAAGTATTTTTTTCATCTATCCTCCTATTTTTGTATGAAATACGTCAAATTTTTAGAATTTTTACTAAAAGATCTTAAGATAAGCAGAGCATTTTCATTTTTATTTATATTTTCATTTTTATATAAAATATTATTAAGATCATCTCTAAGCTCTATAAAACCTTCATTTTTAAGCATCAAAACCTGAGCATTTTTTGGCAAAGAGGACCAATATCTAAGATCAGCTACAGTAGTGGCTGAATTTAAGGCAGAGCTAGCAAGAGCAGCCCAGCCTCCCATATTATTTGCCACAGAGATATTAATAGCACTTTTTGAAATGCTTGAAACGATGGCTTTAAAGATCTTGCCCGGAAGTAAAATTTTAAACTCAGTAGCAATTACATCGTCAAAATTTGCTACTTGAGTGCTTTTTTTGTCTCCTGCTTGTATATAGGCAAATGATGAAGCTCTAGGCTTTAAAACAGGTAGAGCAAAGGAAGTTGTTACTAAATTTCCATCTACAAAATACGGAACGCTAAATTTAGCCTCCTCAAGTCCTGCACCAAGCCCATTTTCATAAACAACACAGATGTATTTTTGAAGTCTTTGAGGCGATATTGAATTTGCGTATCTATTAAAAACTTCAGCCTCTTCTTTAAACTCAGAGTTTTTAGAATTAACAATAGCAACTTCTCTAAACAAATCAGCCGCCCTGTCATAGTCTTTTTCTAAAAAGAAAAATACAGCACTCATGTAACTTGCGTATGGATTTATGAAATTTTCTGAGCTTTTAAATTCTTTTAGTAAATGATCATATTGCTTACTTATATTTGCAACACCAGAATCTATGTCTTTTTTATTTTCTTTGTCAAAATCCTTTCTAAGAGCCGCTATTTGCTTTGAAAAATACTCCTTAGCTCTATCTTGTCTATAAAGGGCTCTGTTAAATTCTATCCTAGCATTTTCAAAGTCGCCTAAACTCATGAAATTTAGCCCCTTATAAACATTTAACATTATTCTTTCATAAAGTGTTCCATCATAATCTGCAAAAGTATCGCTAGTAAGTGTTGTGCCTATGGTTTTTAAAAGCTTTGAAGCCCCGTCTTTTAAGTCCACATCAAATTTATAAGCCTCCTCTGTTTTATCAAAAATTTTATTACTAAGCTCAAATTTATCGCAATATCTAGCTATGGAAGCTGTGTTTAAGCCTACGTATATTACATCTTTGGAAGAATCTAGCTTTTTTTGTTCTTTTTCAAAAAAAGAATCAGAACAAGAAGAACTCATGAGAGTTTGAGTATAAAGTGAATTTTCAGATCCATAATTAGCACAGGCTGCAAAAAATAAGGAAAAAACTACGGAACAAAAAAGAAAAAGCTTTGACATATCTCCCCCAAATCTAAATAAAGATTAGAATTCTAACAAAAAATTTTGAGTTTTTCATTTAAAAGCCCTAATTTTTTGCAAATTTTCTTGCATAAGATCTAAATTTTTTCTAACACTCAGGCTTAAATTTGGAAAAAATGGGTTTTTAAGACTGCTTATTAAAAGATTTTTGCCCTTTTTGCAAACAAGCTTTGTATTGAAATTTTTATCTCTTATTTTTACAAAAATTTGACTTATATCATCATTTATATCACTTTTGATATCTTTTTTAAAAGAAATAAGAATTCCAGAAAAACTTCTTTTAAACTCATCTTTAAAAAGCAAATCATAAAGCACAAAATCCTCAAAATAAAAGCTATTTAAGCTCTTAAACTCACTTATTTTATCTACAAAGGCAAGGTTTAAAAAGTCTTTTTCAGATATAGAGTCATTTTTTAAGCTTGCCTTGTTTTGCCTCAAAAAAAGCCTTGTAAGCTTTGTTTCAAGCTCTTTTTTAGCCAAAATAAGTCTTTTGCTTGTAAATTTAAAAAATAAAATTCCAAGCATACAAGCAAGTATAATGGCTATTAAAATATCCTTTATAAAAACAAAGGCTAAAAAGCAAACAAGCACGGCTTCTATGATGCTTAAAAGCCTTAGAATTCCAAGTCTTTTTAGTATAAAAAGTCTGTTATTTTCTAAGTCTTGCATTAGGAATTTTGCCTTTGCAGTCTTTTTCTTTGATTTGGATCAAGGTATTTTTTTCTAACCCTTATGTTTGAGGGGGTTACCTCAACTAACTCATCTTCTTCTATCCACTCCAAGGCTCTTTCAAGGCTTAGTTTTCTAAGTGGAACAAGCTTTATAGCATCATCGCTTCCACTAGCTCTAACATTTGTTAAATTTTTGCCTTTTATAGGATTTACATCTAAGTCATTTGGGCGGGAATGCTCTCCTATTATCATACCAAC
>CASFHJ010000177.1 GCA_949294425.1 uncultured Campylobacter sp. | reverse complement strand
AAAAATTCTTATCTCAACCTTTCTTTGTTGCGGAAGTTTTCACAGGAAGTCCGGGAAAATACATAAGCCTTGAGGATACTATTGCTGGATTTAAAGGTATTTTAGAAGGTAAGTATGACGACTTGCCAGAGAATGCTTTTTATATGGTTGGTAATATAGATGAAGCTATAGAAAAAGCTGAAAAATTAAAAGGATAAGTATGAATTCCCTAATACACTTAGAAATTGTAACACCTATGGGTATGATTTTTAAGGGTGATGTTAAGATGGTGCTTTTACCCGGAAGTGAGGGTGAATTTGGTGTTTTAAGGGGGCATGCCTCCTTGCTATCCTCTTTAAAGGCTGGAGTTATAGACGTAGAAAAAGAGGATTCTACTCATGAGCTTATAGCTATAGATTCTGGATATGCCGAAGTGAATGAATTTAAGGTTGAAATTTTAGCAAAAGGAGCTGTTAGCATAAATGGTTCTGATGGAGAGATAGCTAAAAATCTAGAGCAAGCAAAGGAGCTTATAAAGTCTATGAGCTCTGATAGTGTTGCCTTAGCTTCCACCTTTGCAACTATAGATAGTAAAGCAGGGATTAAGTAGTGATAGATCTATCATCTATCCTACACTTTCTTAGTGGATCTACTCTTTTTACCTATATAGTATTAATCTGGCTTTCTTTTTATTTCATAGTATCTTTTGCTATTTTATTTTCTAGACTTACTTATATGTCTGTTTGGCTTTCAAAGGAAAGAGATGCCTTAGAGGATATACTTACTAATAAAAAGGAAATCTTTCAGACAGAATCCATACTTAGAAATAGCACAGATCTTAGCAAAAATAAGCTAGAGCTTTATAAGAATGTGGCTGAAAAAAAGGCTACAATAGGGCTAACCTGGCTTAGTATTATAGCTTCAACCTCGCCTTTCATAGGTCTTTTTGGCACGGTTATATCAATACTTGAAACCTTTGGTGGTCTTGGCTCTCAAAATTCTTTAAGTATAATAGCTCCAAAAATAAGTGAAGCCTTGGTAGCCACTGGCTTTGGTATCTTTGTTGCCATTCCAGCTTATACCTTTCATCTTATCATAAAAAGAAGGGCTTTTGAGCTTTTAGCTGTGCTTGATAGCGAGATAAAAGTACTTATTAAGGACTAATTTTGCTAGATGAAAAACCGGAATTAAATATAACTCCGCTAGTTGATATTATGCTGGTTTTACTAGCCATACTTATGGTTACAGCTCCAAGTATAAATTATGATGAGAATATAAATTTACCAAGCGGCTCTCAGAGAAATTCTAGCACTGCTACTACTAAAAGTCTTATTATAAGCATAAATTCAAAAAAAGAGGTTTTTTTTGATGGTAAAAGTTTTACTTTCTCGTCTTTTCCTGATAACTTAGCTCTCTTAAAAAATAAATTTAATACAGATGAGCCTGTTTTTATAAGAGCTGATAAGGATTTAAAATACGATGATGTGATCTTTGTTTTAAAAAGTGTTAAAAATTTAGGCTTTACTAAGGCAGCTTTGCAAACGGAGTAGCTTTGAAAGATTATGGTTTAGGTGCTGTAAATTCTTTTTTATTATCCTTGCTTTTATATTTTTGTTTACTTTTTTTCCTACTAGTAAAGATAGGAAGCGAGGAAAAATCTATCAAGTATACTGATTTAAAGGATAGCTTTATAGATGTTGACTTAGGCGTTTTTTCCACTAAAAGCCAAACTCAAGATAATAAGCAAGAAAATAGTGTCGAAAAAAAAGAGGAAGTAGCTAAAGAAACCACAAATAAAGAGCTTGTAACTAAGGATATAAAACAAGAACAAAGCGATATAAATTCTCTTTTTGGGAATTTAAAGGATTTTAAAGAAGAAAAAAACACCAAAATTCAATCCTCTCAAAAATCTAGCGATAAGACCTCAAGTCTAAAGGATCCAGCCTCTGTTTTAAAGGAATTAAATGATAATTTATTACCTACAAATGAGGATATAGGAGAAAGCTCAAATGCACAAATAACTGGGGTTTATGATGAATTTAGAGGTAAGCTAAGACGTATCTTAGAGCAAAGATGGAGACTTTATGAGGCTAATGGAAATTTTAAGGTTTTAATTAAATATACTATAGATAGTAACGGGAAATTCAGCTATACTCATATACAAAAAAGCTATGATGAGAGCTTTGACGCAAAAGTTTTGGAGTTTTTAAACAACCTAAATGGTAAATTTATAGCCTATCCGCCTAGAAATGAAGCCTTTCACGGGGATATGGAATTAAGCGATAAAATCAAGGAGAATGTATGAAAAAAATACTCTTATTTTTTGTCTTTTTATTTTCTTTTTCATGGTCTGATACCATATCCATTACAAATGAAGGCACAAGTTTGCCAAAGATAGTATTAAAAGACTCATCATCTCTTAATGACAGAGACTTAAAACACAATTTTTACAATATTTTATTAAATGATTTAAGGGTGAGTTCAAATTTTGAAGTATTAAGCAGCGGCGATGAAAAGGGAAATTATAGTTTTGAGTATTTTCTAGTTAAATCAGGCACTAAGCTTGATCTAAGGGTTATTATAAGAGCTAATGGAGTTCAAAAAAGCGATAAAAGTTATTCTATAACCTCCTTAGAAGAGTATCCATTTTTAGCACATAGGGCTGTTAAGGACTCTGTAAGGACGCTTGGTTTGGCACCTATTGAGTGGATGGATCACAAAATTTTAATTGCAAGAAATAGCTCAAACAAAAAAAGCCAGATAATAATGGCTGATTACACTTTAACATATCAAAAGGTTATGGTAGGAGGAGGTTTAAATCTCTTTCCTAAGTGGGCTAATAAGGAACAAAACGCCTTTTACTACACAGCTTATGACCATAATGTCCCAACACTTTATCTGTATGATTTAAAGACAAATAAGGCAAGTAGGATTATCTCAAGCACCGGTATGCTGGTGGCTTCTGATGTTAGCAAAGATGGTTCTAAGCTTGTTTTAACCATGGCGCCAAATGATCAGCCAGATATTTATGTTTATGATGTGAAAAAAAAGGTCTTGCAAAGAATTACTGATTATTCAGGTATAGATGTAAATGGAAATTTTGTCGAAGATGAAAAAAAGATAGTCTTTGTATCTGATAGACTTTCTTATCCAAATATTTTTATACAAACTATAGGATCTAATAATGCAGAACAGCTAGTTTTTCACGGCAAAAATAATAGTTCAGTATCTACATATAAAAATTATCTGGTTTACTCAAGCAGAGAACCAGAGCAAAGAGGTGTTTTTAACCTTTATTTAATGAGCACTCAAAGCGATTATGTAAGGCAACTCACAGCCAATGGTAAAAACATCTTTCCACGTTTTTCAAATGATGGAGGAAGTATAGTTTATATAAAGTATCTAGGCGAACAAACTGCCTTAGGAGTGATAAGAGTTAATGCAAATAAAAGTTTTCACTTTCCTTTAAAGGTCGGTAGAATTCAGTCTATTGACTGGTAGTTTTTCTTTTTGCATACTTTTTTCTTATAAAAATTTTTAAAAATTTTATTGCATTTTTAGAATTTTTAGATAGAATTAAAAGAATTTATCTCAATTTTGAAAGGAAAGTTATGAAAAAACTTCTTCTGGTTTCAGCGGCGATTTCTGCATTGCTTCTTGCAGGTTGTGCCCCAAGAGCTAATACTTCAGTTGAATCCTCTTCAAGTGCTAGCGGCACAGGCGGTGCTTCAGGCGGTAGTGATGTTTTTGGCAGCTTATCAAGTGGCTTGGGTAAAATTTATTTTGATTTTGACAGATACGATATAAAACCAGAAATGCAATCTGTTGTAAATGCTGGTGCTAATTTACTTAAGGGACAAGCTTCTTCTGCTAAGATCACAATTGAAGGACATTGCGATGAGTGGGGTAGCGATGAGTATAACCAAGCACTAGGTCTTAGAAGAGCAAATTCTGTAAAAAGAGCCCTAACTACTCTTGGTTTAGATTCAAAACAAATAGCTGTTAAAAGCCTAGGTGAGTCTGCACCTGCTTGTACTACATCTCCGGGAGATAGAGGACAATGTGATGCACAAAACAGACGTGCAGAAATCAAGGTTGGTTTATAATATTAACCTATGAGAAAAATATTATTGGTGGTTTCTATCTTAGGAACCACTATTTTTTTAAGTGCGGAAAAATCAGCCTTTGACGCTGGCAATATAAATAACAATTCTGCTTATGGTTTGACCCAAAATGAGCAAATTCTAAAAAATAAATTAGATAACTTACAAAATAATTATATGCAAAATTCCTCAAATTTAGACATTATAAATCAAAGATTAGAAGGCTTACAAAGCACCTTAGAAGGTATAAATTCCCAGTATAGCAAGTCTAATTCAAGACTAAATTCTTTAGAGGATAAAGAACAAAATTTAAGCAAAGAGCTTTCCTCTTTGAGAGCATACGTTAAAGAAAGTAGAAAGATACAAGAAGAAAATACTAAAGAGATAAAAAAAGCATTAGAAGAGCTTTCAAAAATTTTATCTGCAGGTTCTAATTTGGACTCAAATTCAAGTCTTTCTTTGAAAGAAGATAAGATAGTAAAAACAGATATAAAAGAAGAAGAGAGCTGGAAGAAAAAAGATAATAATGATATATTAGATTTAGCCTTAAAAGAATTTAAAAATAAAAATACCCTAGAGCAAGCCAAAGTAAAATTTCAACACCTACTTAGTCAAAACTATAAACCAGCTAGGTCTAATTTTTATTTAGGTGAGATAGAATACAAACAAAAAAGATATGCAAACGCCATAGATTACTATAAGAAATCAACATCACTTTATTCAAAGGCTGATTATATGCCAACCTTACTTTACCACACGGCTATAAGTCTTGATAAGGTGGGTGATACCAAGAGTGCAAATGCCTTTTACAAAGCTTTAAAGACAAATTATCCAAAGAGCAAAGAAGCAAAGGCTGCACCTAATAGAAAATAAATTAAATTTTTAAGGAGGATACAATGGCTATAGAAAAAAACAGCGTAGTTTCTATGTTTTATGAGTTAAAGGATGCAAATACTAATGAGGTTTTAGAGTCTAATCTTTACGGACAGCCTATATCTTTTATATTAGGAAAAGGACAGGTTTTAGAAAGCTTAGAAGAAGAAATTTACAAGCTTGAAAGCCCTTGCAATGCAGATGTTATCATAAAAAAAGAAAATGCTCTTGGAGAGTATGATGAGTCAGCTGTGCAAACTTTGCCAAGAGAACAATTTGCCGGTATAGAACTTAAGCTTGGTATGGAACTTTTTGGTGAAAGTGATGAGGGTGAAACGGTTAGAGTTATAGTTAAAGACATAAAAGATGATAGTGTAACTGTTGATTATAACCATGCTTATGCAGGTAGGGACCTACTTTTTTCTTTAAATATACTAGAATCCCGTGCAGCTAGTGAAGATGAAATTCTAACAGGTATAGTAGCTGGTTCTCATTCTTGTGGTTGCGGTTCACATGCAGGGCATTCTCATGGTGGCTGTGGCTGCGGTGGACATTCCCATGGCGGTTGTGGTTGCCACTAATGAAACTTATATCTTTGTTTGCTGGACAAGGCTCACAAAGCCTTGGTATGGGTAAGGATTTTTATGAAAATTCAAAGAGTGCAAAGGAGTTTTTAGACTCTGCTAGTGATTTTTGTAAGATAAATTTTAAGCACTTGCTTTTTGAGGAAAATGAGGATTTAAATAAGAGCGAATTTACCCAACCAGCTATAGTTTTAAACTCACTTATGGCTTTTTTAGCTCTTAAAGAAAACCTTGATGGGCTTGAATTTGAGTATGCCATAGGACATTCTTTAGGAGAGTTTTCAGCTCTTGCCGTGCAGGGTGCTTTGGATTTTAAAGAGGTCTTAAAGCTTGTTAATCAAAGGGGCAAATTTATGCAAGATGACTGCTCTAAGGTGCAAGCTTCCATGATGGTTGTTCTTGGCTTAAAAGATGAAATTGTAGAAGAGCTTTGCAAAAAGGCTCAAGCTGAAGCTAAGAAAATTTATGCTGCAAATTATAACTGCGAGGCACAGATAGTTCTTGCTGGTTTAAGCTCTGATTTGAAAGAGTATGAGCCTATTTTTAAGGAAGCTGGTGCAAAAAGAACCATGCTTTTAAATATGAACGTAGCCTCGCATTGTCCTCTTTTAGAGGAGGCTTCATTAAAACTAAGCAAAGAGCTTGACCTTGTTTTGAAAGAGGATTTTAAGCCAGTTATTTCAAATGTAAGTGCAAAGCCTTATAAGAGTAAAAAAGAGGCACTATCTCTTTTAAAAGAGCAGCTTGTAAAACCTGTTTTATATAAACAAAGTATAGCCTCTGTGGAAAAAGAAGCCGATATTTTTGTAGAATTTGGAGCCTCTATATTAAAGGGTTTAAATAAAAAAATAAGTCAAAAAGAAACTTATTCTCTTACTAAGATGAGTGATATAGATGATTTTTTAAAGGTATATAAATGAAGATAGCTATACTAGGTGCTATGCAAGAAGAAATAAGCCCCTTATTAGAGATTTTAGGAGATTATGAAAAGGTAGAGTATGCAAAGAATACCTACTATCTTGCTAAATACAAAAACCATGAGCTTATCATAGCCTACTCAAAGATAGGGAAGGTAAATTCTACCTTAAGTGCTACCATTTTGATAGAAAAATTTAAGGCTGAGATCTTGCTTTTTACAGGTGTTGCTGGAGCATTAAAGCAAGGCTTAGATATAGGGGATTTGATCTTTGCTACAAGGCTGGTGCAATACGACTTAGACATCACAGCCTTTGGACATCCTTTGGGCTTTGTTCCGGGTAATGAAATTTTTAGTGAAACTGATGAGAAATTAAATTCCATAGCCTTAGAGGTTGCAAATAAGATTGGTGTAAAGCTTTTAGATGGTATTATAGCAACAGGAGATGAATTTGTTTGTGATGAGGCAAAAAAAGCCAAGATAAGAGATTGCTTTGATGCTGCTGCCTGCGAGATGGAAGGAGCCTCTGTGGCTTTGGTTTGCAATGCTTTAGCTGTGCCTTGTTTTGTGCTAAGAGCTATTAGCGATAAGGCTGGAGAAAAGGCTGAATTTGACTTTGATGAGTTTTTGTCAAGCTCTGCAAAGAGATCGGCAAATTTTGTTTTAAAGATGTGTGATAAATTATGATAAAACTTAGCAAAAGACTTATAAGACAAGTAGCACAGGCAAATGCAAAATATTCTCTTATAAAAGATAAAGACAAGGTTCTTTTAGGACTTAGTGGAGGTAAGGATTCTTTAGCTTTGGCTCATCTTTTAAAGCGTATGCAAAAACATGCACCTTTTAGCTTTGAGCTAAAAGCAGTTACTCTTAGCTATGGTATGGGAGAGGATTACTCAAAGCTTCATTCACACTGCAAGGATCATGGCATAGATCATGAGGTTATAAATTCAAATATCTATGAAATTTCAGAAGATACTATAAGAAAAAATTCTAGTTTTTGTAGTTATTTTTCCCGTATGAGAAGGGGTGCTTTATATAGCTATGCTCTTGAAAACGGCTTTAATAAACTAGCCATAGCACACCATCTAGACGATGCAGCCGAGAGTTTTTTTATGAATTTTATCCATAATGGTGCTTTAAGGACTCTAGCTCCCATTTATACTAGCAAAAGAGGGGTTGTTGTCATAAGACCACTTATCTTTGTGCGTGAAAGGCAGCTAAGAGATAATGCGACTATAAATGAACTTGAGGTTATTGGCAATGAATTTTGTCCCGGTATGAAGTTAAGCGAAAGAAATGTGAAATTTCCCCATGCAAGACAGGAGGCAAAAGAACTTTTGGCAAGTTTAGAAAAGGATAATCCAAAACTTTTTACCTCTTTAAAATCAGCCTTTGAAAATCTTCATAGCGATAGCTTTTTTAAGGCGGTTTAATCTCTATATCTTGCATTTAGTTTTATTTATAAAAGGAGGATAAATGAAAAGGGCTTTAGTTGTAGTTGATTATCAAAATGACTTTATAGATGGTTCTTTAGGCTTTGAAAAAGCTCCTTTGATAAAAGAAAATATACTAGAACTTCTTAAAAGTTTTGATGGTGATTTACTTTTCACTTTTGATACACATTATCAAAATTATCTGCAGACTAGAGAGGGCAAGAATATCCCTGTGCTTCATTGCCAAGATCAAAGCTTAGGACATAAGATGCCAGACGACTTTAGTCCCTATCTTCAAAGGGCTAGAAAAATATTTAAAAAAGAATCCTTTGGCTCTTTAGATCTTGCAAATTTTATAAAAGAACAAGACTATGAGCAGATAGAATTTTGCGGTCTTGTATCTCATATATGCGTTTTTTCTAATATCATACTAGCCTTTAATGCCGCTTTAAATTCAAAGATTATCTTACATAGCAAGGCAAGTGCTTCATTTGATGAGGATCTTGAAAAAGCGGCTTTTAAGATTTTAAAGGCTTATGGAGTGGAAATACTACTTTAAAACTTATAAATTTAAAGGCTTTTTTATATGTTAAAAGATTTGATATTTTACTAGCTAGTTCTTAGAAAAAAAGCCCGGCTTTTTAAGCTGGGCTTTTAGCAATATTTTGAAAAGATTCAATCCATATATCGACAAGTATTTTACTTACTTTATACCTAGACTTTGTTTTTTTTGTTAAAATACCGAAAAAATACATAAAAGGAGCAATAATGATTAGATCATTATATATTAGAATGCGTTTTATTCATATAATAGGTGCTTTGATTTTGCTTGTAAATGCGTATTTTTTTACGGATAATATCTTAGGATCAATAATCCAATATATCTGCGTCATAGCCCTTATAATACAT
>CASFHJ010000176.1 GCA_949294425.1 uncultured Campylobacter sp. | reverse complement strand
TAGGCTAAGATCTTCATTGTTTAATTCCTCTAAGGCTTTATTTACCTTTTCTATGCACTGCTCAAAATTCATTGCTGATTTACCTTGTAATTTGGCGCTTCATGAGTGATGATAACATCATGGACATGGCTTTCTTTTAATCCCGCACTTGTAATCTCTACAAATTCAGCCCTTTCTTGAAAATTCTTTATATCCTTTGCACCCACGTAACCCATAGAGGATCTAAGTCCACCAAGAAGCTGATGTATAACATCTTTTATGCTGCCAACATAAGGAACTCTAGCCTCTATGCCCTCTGGAACTAGCTTATCTATCGCCATTCCCTCCTGAAAATACCTATCAGAGCTACCTCTTTGCATGGCTGCTAAACTCCCCATACCTCTATAGCTCTTGTATTGCCTACCTTGATAGCTAAAAATTTTACCCGGGCTTTCATCAGTTCCTGCTAAAAGCGAACCTATCATCACAGAATTAGCCCCAGCAGCTATAGCCTTTGCTATATCGCCTGAGTATTTTATACCACCATCTGCTATTATCATTTTGGAGTGTTTTTTAGCCTCAGTAGCACACTCAAAAATAGCTGAAATTTGCGGCACTCCAACGCCTGAAACTATACGCGTAGTGCAAATACTTCCAGGTCCTATACCAACCTTTATAGCATCAGCTCCCGCCTCACAAAGTGCCTTTGTAGCCTCAGAAGTAGCTACATTTCCAGCTATTAGATCTACATGTTTGTATTTTGCCTTTATTTCTTTTGCTGTTTCAATTATACCTTTTGAGTGTCCGTGAGCACTATCAAGCACTATAACATCAACCCCTGCTTCAACTAAGGCATCTACTCTTTTCATATCTTTTACACCAACAGCAGCTCCAACTCTAAGTCTGCCGTAGCTGTCTTTGTTTGAATTTGGGTATTCTTTTCGTTTTTTTAGATCCTTTATGGTTATAAGCCCTTCTAAATGCCCTTTTTCATCTACTAGGGGCAATTTTTCTACCTTATTTTTGCTAAAGATTTTTTCAGCCTCATCTAGGGTACAACCTTTTGGAGCTGTTATTAGCGGGGATTTACTCATTAAATTTTTTACTAAGGTATTTGTATTTGTTTCAAATCTTAGATCCCTATTTGTAATGATTCCAAGTAAAATTTTATTCTCATCTACCACGGGAACGCCTGAAATTCTATACTCAGCCATAATGGCAAGAACTTCTTTTACCTTAGCTTCCTCTCCTACAAAGATAGGATCTATGATGACTCCGCTTTCGCTTTTTTTTACCTTGCTTACTTCCTTTACTTGAGAGTTTATATCCATATTTTTGTGTATTATGCCTATGCCTCCAAGCCTAGCCATCATAATGGCACTTCTATGCTCTGTAACCGTGTCCATGGCAGCTGATATTAAGGGCATATTTAGCTTGATGTTTTCTGTGAGTTTGGTTGTGATGTCAACTTGTTTTGGTAAGACTTCTGAGTATTTTGGTAGTAAGAGCACATCTTCAAAGGTTAAGGCTCTTTTTATAATCTTCATTTTTTCTCCTCTTTTACTATATTTTCAAGGATTAAAGCCCCATCAAGTAAGTTTTGCTCATCATAAGCCTTGCTTATAAGCTGGGCTGATATGTTTAGCCCCTCCTTATCCTTTGCCACAGGAATAGAAATGGCTGCTAAACCCGCCAAATTAGCAGATATTGTGAAGATGTCTTCTAGGTAGGATTCTAGGGGGTTTTTCTTGCTGTTTATATCAAAGGCTGTGCTAGGACTAACTGGCATAAAGATTAGATCACAATTACTTAAAAGCTCGTTATACTTGCTTTTTATAAGGGCTCTTGCCTTTTGTGCCTTTATATAGTAGGCATCATAATAGCCTGAGCTTAAAACAAAGGATCCAAGCAAGATTCTTTTTTTCACCTCATCTCCAAAACCTTGTGAGCGACTTTGTATATAAAGATCCCTTAAACTTGTTATCTCATCAGCTCTTTTTCCGTATCTTAAACCATCATATCTGCTTAAATTTGCGCTTGCCTCAGCGGTAGCTATGATGTAATAAGCTGCTATATCGTATCTAAAGTCCAAAAGATCTTTAAATTCTACCTCGTGTCCGTTAGCCTTTAGCATATCAAGAGTTCTTAAAAGGGCATTTTTTACATCTGTTTGGCTTTTTTCTATGTAATTTTTTATAGCTATTATTTTTAGTTTTTTATTTGCATTTAGCTTATCGCTTGTTTTTACGAAGTCTATCTTTGCACTGGTGCTATCAAGCTCATCATAACCTGCTATTGAGTCGTATAAAATGGCTGCGTCTTCAACCGATCTTGTTATAGTGCCTATTTGATCAAGGCTTGATGAGTAGGCTGCAAGTCCGTATCTACTGACCCTACCATAGCTTGGTTTAAAACCAACACAAGCACAAAAGGCAGCTGGTTGTCTAACTGAACCACCAGTATCAGAGCCCAAAGAGGCTAAGGCTATACCAGCTCCCACCGCAGCTGCACTTCCTCCACTACTTCCTCCTGCTACCTTGTTTGGATTTGTAGGATTTAAGCTTTTGCCATAAAAAGAGCTTAGTGTCGCATTACCCATGGCAAATTCGTCCATATTACATCTTCCAAAAGGAGCAAAGCCATTTTGTTTTAGCCTTACAATCGCAGTAGCATCATAAGGTGCAATGTATCCTTGTAGAATTTTAGAAGCACAAGTAAGCTCCCAACCTTTTACGCTTATATTATCCTTTATGGCTATTGGCACTCCATCTACACTATCGCTTAAATCCTTATCTAAGAATTGCTCTATGTAAGCACCTAAATTCTTTGTTTTTTTTGCCTTTTGATTTAATTCTTTTTTAAGCTCCTTTAAATCTTGTTTTGAGAGTTTTAAGGCTTCTTTTAGGCTTATCATTTCTTATCCTTTTTCTTAAGTATCAAAAGGGCTGTCAGCCCTAGGAGTGCAAAAGCTATGATGGTATATATGATGACTTGACTTGGTACTTCCTCGCTAAGCATTCATTTCCTTTAATACCTCGGTGCATCTAGCACAGGTTTCATTCTCATTTTTAGCTGTAAATTTCCAGCATCTAGGGCATTTGTGTTCTTTTGCTCTTACTATCTTAAAGCTTTTATCATCTACACTAAATTCACAAAGCGCTTCTTTCTTAGAGTCTATATTTGCTAACTTACTTACCATAAACCAGTCCTCTATGTCACTTACTTCCTCTTTTGTGTAGAATTCATCAGAGCTTTGTAGCTCTAGTTCTAGGGTTGATTTTATAAGTTTATCTTTTTTTAGTGTATCGATTTGCTCTAGGAATTTTTCTCTAGCAAGTAGCAAAAACTCATCATTTATCTTAAAATCAAAGATAAAATCATCTTTGTATATGAGATCAAAAACGTCCTTTGCACCATCTTTTATAAGAGTATTTGCATGTTCTAGAGCTTCATCTGCTGTGTGTGTGAGGGTTGGAGCTATTAAGCTTAGTAATTTTTTTGCTATAAGAGCAAGGGCTGATTGTGCGCTTATCCTTCTTTGCGATGTTTTATTATCACAATAAAGTCTGTCTTTACATATATCAAGATAAATTCCGCTTAATTCTACTATCATGAAGTGTAGTATTAGGTTGTATCCCTTTGAAAATTCATACTTATCAAAGAAGTCTTTGGCATTTTTAAAAACTATATCTGCCTTGCTTAGTATCCATTTGTCTATAAGGCTAAAATTTTTAGTATCAATATGACTTAGATCGTTTGTATTTGCTAGTAAAAATCTTATAGTATTTCTTATCTTTCTATACTGCTCACTTATTTGCTTTAAAATATTTTCAGAAATTTTTAAATCACCTGTGAAATCACTCAAACAAATCCAAAGTCTTAAAATTTCAACTCCATAGTTTTTTGCCACATCTAAAGGAGAGATAACATTTCCCTTAGACTTACTCATCTTTTGACCCTTTTCATCTACAGTAAAGCCGTGAGTTAGTATGCTTTTATAAGGTGCTTTTTCTTTTAGAGCTGAGCTAACTAACAAGGAGCTTTGAAACCAGCCTCTGTGCTGATCGCTTCCCTCTAAATACATACTAGCAGGGTAGATACCAGCCTCATAATCACCAGAATCAAGCACAGCCTTAAAAGTGCTACCGCTATCAAACCATACATCTAAAATATCATAAATTTTTTCTAAATTTTTTGCCTCTCTTTTTGAGCTTTTTGGTAGCAAATCCTTTATATCAAGATCCCACCAAATATCAGCACCATTTTTTTCAAACAACAAAGCTATATGCTCTAAAATATCATCATCTAAGACAAGCTCTTTTGTATTTTTATCTATGAAAAAAGCTATGGGAGTTCCCCAATCTCTTTGTCTTGATATACACCAATCAGGACGATTTTCTATCATAGATCCTATCCTTTTTATACCATTTTGTGGATAGAATTTTGTAAGTGAAAGTTGCTCTTTTGCCACCTCTCTTAAGCTTTTTTCTTTCAATTTTTTCTCATCCATGCTTATAAACCATTGCTTTGTGGCTCTGTATATTACTGGTTTGTGTGTCCTCCAACAAAAAGGATAAGAGTGTGTAAATTTTGAGGCATGTATTAAATTTTTTCCTAAAAGTTTTAAAATTTTTTCATTTGCCTCAAAGACTTGAAGTCCAAGAAAATCATTTATATCTTCCTCTTTAAAAAGCTTTTTTTCTCTTATGCTTTCATCGTAACAAGCAGACTCATCAACTGGCATTAAGACCTCTAAGCCGTATTTTAAAGAGGCATAATAATCATCTTCCCCATGCCCAGGAGCAGTATGCACTAAACCAGTGCCTCCGTCCATTAATACGTGTTCTGCAAGGATTAGCAAAGATTTTCTTAAATTTAAAGGATTTATCGCCTCTAAGTTTTCAAGCTCTTTTGCTTTAAATTCTTTTTGTATTTGTGCCTTTGTAAATTCTTTTTGCTTCATGCTTTCAAGCAGGGGCTTTGCAAAGATTAAATTTTCTTTTGTTAAAACATAATTTTCATTTGGATTTAAGGCTATGGCTTGATTTGCCGGTAGGGTCCAAGGCGTAGTAGTCCAAATCACAGCCTTTGCCTCTTTTATGCCTAGTTTTTCACATGATTTTTCATCTAGATCAAAGGCTACAAAGGCTGAGTAATCCTCCTTATCCTCATACTCAACCTCAGCTTCAGCCAAGGCTGACTTTGCCGCCCAGCTCCAAAACACAGGCTTACTTCTTTGCACCAAAAGTCCCTTTTTTGCTATCTCACAAAGAGCCCTATAAATTTCAGCCTCAAATTTAAAATCCATAGTTAAGTAAGGCTTGTCCCAATCAGCTATTATGCCAAGAGCCTTAAATTCATCTTTTTGTATATCTACGAATTCCTTTGCGTGCTCTTTGCAAAGTTTTCTTATCTCTTTTTTGCTTAATTTGTCTTTTTTACCCTTAAGCTTTATTTCAACTTGTTGTTCTATAGGCAGACCATGGCAGTCCCAACCGGGAGTGAAAAATACTCTTTCTCCATTAAAATAATGTGTTTTTACTATACTTTCTTTTAAAATTTTATTTAAGGCATGTCCTATATGTATGTGTCCGTTTGCGTAAGGTGGTCCATCGTGCAAGGTAAAGCTTTTATCACTTTTTTTTCTTTTTTCTAGCATTTTTTTGTAAGCATAAGAATCTTTAAACCACTTTTGAAAACGATTTTTTTCATTTTCAGCTAAATTTGCTCTCATTGCAAAGGTGGTATTTGGAAGTAGTAAGCTATCTTTATAGTCCATATAAAAACCTTAAGAGGAAATATTTGATCTTGTAATTTTACTTAATTAGATTTAATTTTGACTTTATTTTTGGATATAATCAGGCAAAAATTAAGGAAAAAGATGAGACATTTGCTGCTTATAATCGGAAATGAAATAAAGATGAATCAAAACTACACAGAGTATATATTTAGAATTTATGAGTCTAAATTCAAAGAAGTAAGCGAAGTGATAATGCTTGAAAAAAATAGCAAGGACTTTCCTTTTTTACTTGAAAAATGGATAAAAGAGTATGAATTTATAAGCATCTTTGTTTCTAGCGATTACTACAGCACCAGTGCTAAGGTTTTAGCTACTTTAAATGGGGATAGTCTTGTCTTAAAGGACGAAATTTTAGTGCCTATTAGGTCTTTAGATTATAATGAAAATGGCTTTTTAATAACATTTTCTAGGTGTAGAGTAAATTTAGTAAAACTTTCTCTTTCTTCTAAATTTCCAAGCTTACTTGGGGAGGTAAAAAGCGAATTTGAGTATTTTTGCTTACTTGATATAGATGAGCAAAGTGCTAAGATCTTGCTTGATACCCTAGCAAAATCCTATGAGATAAGCATACAAAGCTCCTCCTTACTTGAAAATTTAGTTCTTATAAAGGCTAAATCGCTTCAGTATGGTAAGCTTGATGAGTTTTTAAAGGCTTGTAAAAAGCTTTTTTCGGCTAAATTTATACCGGGTAAAAATCCTTTAACCTTCATAGTTTCAGCCCTAAAAAAACAAGGACTTAAGATCTCATTTGCCGAGTCTTGCACTGGTGGGCTTTGTGCTAGTGAGCTTACTAAGATAGAGGGCGTTAGTGAAATTTTTGAAGGATCTATAGTGTCTTACTCAAATCGCTTAAAGCATGAGTGGTTAGGCATTAGTACTAGTGTTTTAGACTCAAATGGAGAGTATAGTCAAAGATGTGTTTATTTTATGCTAAAGGGTATTTTTAAAACTGCAAAACCAGACTTTGCCTTGGCTTTAAGCGGTGTTTTGGGAAATAGCGATGTGGACTCTATCAAATCAGGCACAGTCTTTATAGCAGCCATGTATAAAGATGGAACTTTTTTGCAAGAGATCTTGTATTTAAATGGAGATAGAGAATTTATGCAAAAACAAGCTATGTTAAGTGCTTTTTCCCTGCTTTTAAAACTAAAGCCAGAGCTTTTTGAATCAAAGTAAACAATGATAGCTTTCAAAGTTTTTTTAAGTCGCATTAAAAAGATATTTTTGCAAAATAAACTTTCTTTATTTTTAAAAAACACTAAAAAGTGCACTTAAAAAGACAAGAAAAAGTTTAAAACTATGCGGTTAAGAAATAATTATTTTTATCTATAAAATTATATGAGTGCTGTTTTATTTAGCTTATTTGCAGGCTTAAAATAGATGCTTTTTACTCTTTTTATAGTCTTAAAAGAATCAAATTCCATCTTTATTATGCTTAAATTCAGGCACTATTTCTTTTAAAATCTCAGCTGTATCTTCGCTGTTTAAAAGCCTGTTTATTTGCTCATTTAAGAGGCTTAGGCTGTATTTTTCACTCTTACTTATAAATATGCTTTCGTATTTAGTTTTTAGGTCATTTTCATTTATTAAAAGCTCCTCATAAAGCTTTTCTCCCTTTCTTAAACCGCTTATTTTTATCTCTAAATCATTTTTATTTGAAAGTGTTAGCATTTTTTTAGCAAGATCTATAATCTTAACAGGCTCTCCCATATCAAGCACAAAAAGCTCTCCACCCTTTGCTATAGCAGCAGCTTGTAAAACAAGTTGCACAGCCTCATCAACAAGCATAAAATAACGCACTATATCAGGGTGAGTTACGATTAAGGGCTTATTTTTAGCTATTAGATCCTTAAATTTTGGTATCACACTTCCACTTGATCCAAGCACATTTCCAAACCTAACACTTGCAACCTCAAAATCACTTTGAGTAGAATTTAGGGTATAAAGCTCACAAACCCTCTTAGAACAACCCATGATATTAGTAGGTCTTACCGCCTTATCAGTGCTTATCATAATAAATTTTCTAACCCCATTTTTCTTAGCCAAATCACACAAAATTTTTGTGCCTAAGATATTGTTTAAAACAGCTGAGTGAGGGTTTTGCTCACAAAGTGGCACATGCTTGTAAGCAGCTGCGTGTAGGATCAAGTCTATCTTGTGCTTTTTAAGTAAAAAATCTAGCTTTTTCTCATCTAAAATACTCATTAAAACGGGCTCTATCTTATCCTTATACTCGCTTAAATCCTCATTTATTTTATAAAGATTATACTCGCTGTGATCTAGCATTATTAGGTATTTTGCACCAAATTTCATACATTGTTTGCAAAGTTCAGAGCCTATAGTTCCACCTGCTCCGCTAACTAAAACTATCTTATCTTGCAAAAATTCAGCAACTGCCTTGCTATCTAGATCTTTTGGCTTTCTAGCAAGTAAATCTTCTATGCTTATATCTCTTGCCTCGTTTTGAGTGAAAGAAAAGATCTTTATATCAGTAATTCCGTATCCAACCAAGGTATCAAAAAGCTTTTTAAGCCTTTTTTGAGATAGCTTTTTAAAGGCTATGATGGCTGTTTTTGTGCCGTTTTGTGAGTATTGTTTTAAGGAGCTTAGATCCTTAACTAAGAATTTATCACACTGCGTTCCTATTAGCTCCTTTCTCATATCCACAACGCCCACAGGAAAAAGCTCTAAGCTACCCTCCTTTGCTCCTTTTAAAAGATGAAGTGCCTTTGAGGTAGCGCCAACTATCACGCAAGGAAGTGCCTCTCTTTCAAATTTTGGCTTTCTAAAGTCCATAAACATTCTTTTTGAAATTCTAAGACTCCCTATGAAAAGACAGGACAAAACAAAGTCTATGCCTATGACGCTTCTTGGAAAGGGATTAAAAAAACTAGAAAATAAATAAAAAATAATGGTAAAAAGCAAGGAGGAAAGAAATAAGGCTATGAAAATTTTTCTAGCCTCATTTAGGGAAAAAAATCTCCACGCAACCCTGTAAATTCCAAAAATATATAATAAAAAAATTTTCAAAAAAAGCAGGACAAAAAAAGCCTTTATCATACCGGGCTGAAAATAAGAAGGTATGCTTAAATCAAATCTTAAATAAAAGGATAAAAACAAAGAAAGGGCTATAAGAACTATGTCAAAACATAAGAAAAAGCCAAATCTCTTGCTTTTAAATGATAATTTCAACATAAGCTTACCTAATGCTTTTTATGATGATCTCACTAACAGCTTTTACATCATCTTTTTGCATAGTTGTAGAGCTTGGCAGACAAATGCCATTTTCAAAAAAGCCTTGAGAATTTGAATTTACATAAGCTAGTTCGCCCTCAAAAAGCTTTTGCAAGTGCATACTCTTCCACATAGGTCTACTTTCTATATCTTTGTCTTTTAAATCCTTGATTATCTTTGAAATTTTGGGATTTATTTTAAGCTCATAAGGCTTAGCCAAGTCCTTTTTTTCAAATTTAAATAAGTCTTTTTCGCAAAAATCAATACTAGCCGTGCTAAGCCACCTGTTTGAACGAGAATTAGCAAGTTCATCAAAGAAAGTAAGATAGCCCTGCAAAAACTCCTTATACCACTCATAAATTTGTCTTTTTTTGCTAACTCTTTCCTCTAAAACCTCCATTTGAGCTACACCTATAGCTCCTAAGACATTGCTTAAACGATAATTATAGCCATAATCCACATGCTCATAATGCAAAAAAGGCTCTCTTGCCTGTGTGCTATAAAATCTAGCCCTTTCTAAAGCCTCCTTATCATCGCTTACTAGCATACCACCTCCTGAGGTGGTGATGATTTTGTTTCCGTTAAAAGAGTAAGCTCCAAATTCTCCAAAGCTTCCTAAGGCTTTATCATCATAAAAAGAGCCAAGAGCCTCGGCTGCATCTTCTATCAAAACTATCTCATTTTCCTTGCAAAGCCTTAAAATTTCATTCATCTTTGCGCTATTTCCATACAGATGAGTAAGTATTAAAGCCTTTGGTTTTTTTTCACTTTCATTTATAGCCCTTTTAAGCAAGGACACATCTATATTATAAGTTTCATCGCAGTCTATAAAAACGGGCTTTGCCTTTAGGTATTTAATAGGCACTACAGAGCCTATAAAGGTAAAACTTGAAGCTAAAACCACATCATCTTGCCCTACCCCACTTACCCTTAATGCTAGATGAAGAGCTGCTGTGCCTGAATTTAGGGCAAGGGCATTTTTGCTTTTTGTGTAAGTTTTTATACTATCTTCAAATTTATCAACAAATTCTCCCAAAGGAGCTATGAAATTGCTTTTAAAAACCTCTTTTATATACTCTTCTTCCTTGCCACTCATATGTGGTTGTGATAATAAATACCTCATTTTTTATCCTTTAAACTCTTAGCAGGAACACCAACATAAACCCCACTTTTTTTTAAGCTCTTATTAAGCAAGGCTCCTCCTCCTAAAATGCAATCATCGACTAGGCTTAAATTTGGCAAAATAGCACAATTTATGCCTAAAAAATTCCTCTTACCAAGTCTAACATTACCAGCTAACTTAGCTCCTACGCTAATATGGCTAAATTCTGCGACAAAGCACCCATGCTCCACAACACAAGAAGTGTTTAATATAACCCCTCTTTGTATGCTGGCTCTAGCATTTATCACAACTAAGGGCATTATCAAAACTCCAGCATTTTCTATAATGGCACTTGGGCTTATGATGGCACTTGGGTGTATTAAATTTACTACATTAAAGCCGTATTTTATCACTTTTTGGTATATGCTTTGTCTAAGTTCATTTGAACCTATGGCTATGAAAATATCAAATTTTGGTAAGCTCTCATCAAATTTAAGCCCCTTACTTCCATAATCATCTACAAAGATTACCTCCTCATAGCCATTTGCTAAAGCCACATCAGCACAAACAAGCCCATGTCCCCCGCAACCATAAATATAAATTTTCTTAGTTCTTGCCATTAAATTTTTCCGTAGTAATGCTGCCTGTTTTATTAACCCCGCTTCTTTTTAAAACCTTTAAAATAGTCAAAAAAAAGATCTTTAAATCAAGCAAAAAAGAACAATTTTTCACATAATAAAGATCAAGTTCAAATTTCTTAGACCAAGATATATCGTTTCTGCCATTAACCTGAGCCCAGCCAGTTATACCACCTCTTATATCATGTCTATGCTTTTGCTCCTCGTTATAAAGCTTTAAATACTCAACTAAAAGCGGTCTTGGACCTATAAAACTCATATCTCCTTTTAAGACATTAAAAAGCTGGGGCAACTCATCTAGACTAAGACTTCTAACAAATTTTCCAAAGGGCTTTAAGCGAAGCTCATCAGGAAGTAAATTTCCATCTTCATCTTTTTCATCGCTCATGGTCTTAAATTTATATATGGTAAAAATTTTACCGCCTAGTCCGGGTCTTTCTTGCTTAAACAAAACTGAACCTTGCACTATCTT
>CASFHJ010000175.1 GCA_949294425.1 uncultured Campylobacter sp. | reverse complement strand
CGGACATTTCAGAACCTGATTGTGAAAATCTAAAGATATTATCTATAAACATCAAAACATCAAGTCCCATCTCATCTCTAAAATACTCTGCCATGGTAAGACCTGTAAGAGCTATACGATTTCTAGCACCCGGTGGTTCATTCATCTGTCCGTAGCAAAGAGCAACTTTGTCTAAAACATTACTCTCTTTCATTTCGTTATAAAGGTCATTTCCCTCACGGGTTCTTTCTCCAACCCCTGCAAAGACTGAATATCCACTATGTTTAAAGGCTACATTATGGATAAGCTCCATTATAATAACCGTTTTACCAACACCAGCACCACCAAAAAGACCTACTTTACCACCTTTTGAGTAAGGTGCAAGTAAATCAACCACCTTTATACCTGTTTCAAAGATCTCACTCTTTGTGCTTTGCTCTTCAAAAGGAGGAGGATCTCTATGTATAGCCCAGCGTTTATCAAAATCAAGCTCCTCGCCTTCGTCTATCAAATCCCCAGTTACATTAAAAATTCTACCAAGAACTTTTTCACCAACAGGCACAGAAATAGGGCTTCCAGTAGCTTCTACCTTAAGACCTCTAACCAAACCTTCAGTCATATCCATAGCTATAGTTCTTACTCTACCATCTCCTAAATGAGCAGCTACTTCTAAAACCAGCTTATACTTTCTTCCTTCAGCCTCAAAATTTACTACCAATGCCTCATTTATCTTTGGTAAATAATCCTCAAAATCTACATCAACAACGGGTCCCAAAACTTGAGAAACAATTCCTTGCATATTAATATTCTCCCTTAAATTCATTTCATAGACTCAACACCGCTTATAATCTCTATAAGCTCTGTTGTGATTGACTCTTGTCTAGCCTTATTATAAGCCAAATTTAAAGCCTTAACCATTTCTTTAGCATTTTTACTAGCATTATCCATAGCTTGCATTCTAGCACTATGCTCTGCAGCTAAAGAATCTATGAGCGAAAAATACATATTATATTCAAAGTATGTATTTAAAAGCTCGTTTAATAAGGTATCATCTTCAGGTTCTGTATAAAGAGCTGAATTTGACTGAGCACTTGATTCTAGCTTAGCAGGTTCAACAGGCAAAAGATGCTCAATTCTAAGCTCTTGTGTTATCATATTCTTATAGCCATTATGCACTATATAAACCTCATCACAAAGTCCATCTACATAATCTTTCACAGCCTTTGATACTACCTCACAAGCCCTTTCATAGCTAGGACTTGAGCTTAGGTGCAAATAACTTTCAAGTAGTTCTTGACCTTGAAATTTAAAGAATTCTATGCCTGTTTTTCCAATGGCTCTTAATCTTACCTTTATACCCTTTTTAAGATTATCATCTATCATCTGAGATACTGCTTTTATAGTCTTTGAGTTAAAACCGCCACAAAGACCTTTATCAGCAGTTACAAAAATTATATCTATAGTTTTTACTTCTCTTTTATTAAAGAATATAAATCTATCATCATCGCTTGAAATTTTATTAACAGACAAAGATATATCAGCTAAAACATCAACTATTTTTTGTGCATAAAGCTTAGAACGTCTAGCAGCTTCTTCAGCCTTTCTAAGTTTGGCTGTTGAAACCAGTTTCATAGCCTTAGTTGTTTTTTGTGTATTATTTGTGCTTTTTATCTTTCTCTTAATCTCTTTTAAACTAGCCATAAA
>CASFHJ010000174.1 GCA_949294425.1 uncultured Campylobacter sp. | reverse complement strand
AAGATTTTATAAAATAAGCCATAACCTTTATTTATAAGCTTAAGAGTTTTTTACTTAGGCTAGTGCTAAGAAAACTGGGTAAAACTGATAAAAAAGGAAATGAAATTATATAACACTAAGCTTAAAGTAAGATTAAGTGAGAAAGTGTTACCTAAAATTTTTAAAAAAGCCATAAAATTTTTAGAAAATAAATCTTAATTTAAGCAAAAATAATAAAAAATTGAGCTTGAAATTTTATTTTAAAGGATTTTTTATGAGTAAAATATTTTTTACATTTTTGCTTTTCTTAAGCTCTTTGTTTGCCGCTGTTAATATCAACACAGCCTCAGTTGATGAGCTAAAAGAATTAAAGGGTATAGGCGAGGCTAAGGCTAAGGCTATAGTTGAGTATAGAAAGGATCAAAATTTTAGTTCCATAGAGGATATAAAGAAGGTAAAAGGCATAGGATCAAAGATTTTTGAGGATATAAAAAACGATATATCTGTCAAATAAAATCAAGAATTTGCATTTTGCAAATTCTATCTTAGCTTATTTTTCTTTTTATTTAAATTTTTATAATCTATCTTATCCTTTGCAAAAAGTATCGCAAACAATAAGGCTGGCAGTATGAAAAGTGCCGCGAAAATTGCGTTAAATTCTATCCCCAAACTAACAAGCACTATGCCTCCCAGCCAGGAAGCTAGAGCTATGCCTACGTTAAAAGCTGCCTCATTTACGCTAACCGTGCTATCTACATAAGAATTTGTGTGTCTTTTTGCTTTGTGTAGAGCTATCATTTTTAAAGCAGGTATAGTGGAAAAGGCTAAAAAGCCTATCAAGGCTATATTTATAACGATTAAAATTTTATTATGCATTGATAAGCTTACTAGTAAAAATGCCACTACCTGCAGACTTAGAATTATTCTTAAGCTAGATATAGAGCCTATTTTATCGGCTAATTTTCCTCCGTATAAATTTCCAAGTATGGCACAAAAACCATAAACTAAAAGTATGTAAGCAGTAGTAGCCACCTCAAAGCCGCTTATTTCAACTAAGAGCTTTTGTATGTAAGTGTAAAGGACAAATTGTGCTCCACAAGTGCATATGGTTATGGTGTAGGTTTTTATGAGGTTTTGATTGGAAAAGGCTGGTATTAAATTTTTTAAGCTCATTTTTTTTGAGCTTATATTTTTTGGCATTAGCTTAAATATGCCAAAGATGGCAAAGATGTTTATTATAAATATTAGCAAAAAGATAAATTTAAAGCCAAAAAAATGCCCCACAAATGTCCCCAAAGGCACTCCAGTAACTAAGGCTATGGTAAGCCCTGTAACCATGACAGCTAAGGATCTTGAGCGAATTTCAGCGGGCACCATTGCGGTTATTGCTAAGGTAGCTATGACAAAGAAAACTCCATGTTGAGTTCCCGCTACAAATCTAGCAAGAGCTGTTAGATAGAAATTCGTGCTTAAAAAGATAATAAAATTTGCTAAAGCAAAGATGCTTAAATTTATCAAGAGTTGTGTTCTTCTATCATATCTACTAAGAGGTATACTAACTAGCGGTGCACCTATAAAAACCCCTATGGCATAAAGCGTTGTAAGCCAACCTGCTGTTTTTGCATTTACCTGAAAATACTCCTCTACATCTACCAAAACACCAGCCATAACAAATTCAGTAACACCTAGACAAAAAGCACTCAAAGCCAGAGCAAAAATAGTTTTTTTGTATGTTTTCATGTAAGCCTTTTTTAAAAATTTAGGAGAAAAATTATATCTTAAAAATAAAAAATAAATTTTAAAAATTTAAGTTTTTAGGGTATTATGTCGATATTAAATTGACATTAAAAGGAAAGGAGTTGTCCATGATTGATACAAGCATGTCTAATGCGTCTTTAATGTCTGCTACTAGTACAAATGCCTTGAAACAAGCTATACAAGGCAATGAAGAGGCTGTGAGTCAGATTATAGAGTCTGCTTCAAGCCCTAGTTCTAGTGCTTCATCTAGCGTTTCAAGCTCATCTTCGCTTGATATATACGCTTAAAGGTGTCTTTTGACACCTTGTAACCTCTTTTTAATCTTAGCTTTGCTATAATTCTTAAAAAATAAAAAATTTGGAAATTTTAAATGCAAAAAATAAAAGAATTTATTAAAAATGAATCTTTTCCGGGCTTTTTGTTAATATTTTTCACTATATTAGCCTTAATCTGCCAAAACACGCCTTTAAATTTGATTTATGAAAAATTTTTGCATTTAGAGCTAAGCGTATCAGTAAGCGGAGAAAATTTTTTTAAAGAGCTTTCAAAGGGGCTTTCACATTGGGTAAATGATGGGCTTATAGCCATTTTTTTCTTTTTCATAGGCTTGGAGTTAAAATATGAGGTTTTAAGGGGTCAGTTAAAAAATATACGCTCCGTGTCCTTGCCTATATTTGGTGCCTTGGGCGGTATGATAGTTCCTGCTCTTATCTTTGCTTTTATAAATTACTCAAATGACTTTGCCATGCGTGGCTGGGCTATACCAACTGCTACTGATATAGCATTTGCGGTTGGAATTTTAATGCTTTTAAAAGGAATTCCAAGCTCTTTGAAACTTTTTTTACTAAGCCTTGCCATCTTTGATGATCTTGGTGCTATTATCATCATAGCACTTTTTTACACAGGAGAGTTGTCAAGTTTTGCCATTGTTGTTTGTTTACTTTGCATTCTTTTACTTTTTTTATTAAATTATTTTCATATATCAAATTTAGGATCTTACTGCTTAGTAGGTATTGTTTTATGGGTGGCTATGCTTGAAAGTGGGGTGCATGCTACCTTAGCAGGTGTTATAGCTGCCTTGTTTATACCTCTTGATAAAAAAGATGGAAGCTCTTTTTTAAAAGAAATTTATAAGAGCTTAAATCCTTGGGTTGTGTATTTTATCTTACCGGTTTTTGCCTTTGTTAATGCTGGGGTTGATTTAAGAAATTTAGATAGCTCTTATTTGTTTTCTCCAGTTAGTCTTGGTATATTTTTGGGGCTTTTTTTGGGAAAGCAAGTTGGGGTCTTTTTATTTTCTTATATAAGCATAAAATTAAAACTGGCTGTATTGCCTCAAGGAGCTAATTATAAGCAGTTTTATGGAATTTGCATACTAACTGGTATAGGCTTTACAATGAGTCTTTTTATAGATGCTTTGGCTTATCAAGAAAATTTAAATGCCTTTGCACAGGCTGATAAACTAGCTATCCTACTTGCTAGTTTTGCTAGTGCCTTAATGGCTTATGTGTATTTAAGACTTTCAAATAAGGCTAAGAATTGAATAAAATTTTAAATTTTATAAAAGATGAGGCTTTTGGGGGGATCTTACTAATAGTAGCCATGCTTTTAGCTCTAGTAGTGGCAAATAATTCCCATAGCACGGCTTATAAGGATTTTATATCACTTCCTCTTGGTTTTCATATAAGTGATTTTGTATTTTCAAAGCCTTTGCTTTTATGGATAAATGATGGACTCATAGCTGTTTTTTTCTTTGCAATAGGACTTGAGCTAAAGAAAGAATTTTGTGAGGGGGAATTTAGAAATCCTAAAAATATTATCCTTCCTCTTTTTGCGGCTATAGGTGGGATATTAGCCCCTGCTTTAATTTTTGCAGCTATAAATTTCAATGATGATTATGTAATGCGTGGCTGGGCTATACCAACTGCTACTGATACTGCCTTTGCTCTTGCTATCTTGCTTTTGTTAGGAAAAAGAGTGCCAAGCTCTTTAAAGATCTTTTTGTTAAGTCTTGCTATCTTTGATGATGTTGGTGCCATTCTTATAATAGCTATTTTTTACACTAGTAAGCTATCTGTGATAGCCTTAGTAATATCTTTTTTTATAATATTCATTTTACTTACTTTAAATTTATTAAATGTAAGCAGAAAGTCTTTTTATTTCATTTGCTCTGCTTTTTTGTGGCTAGCTGTTTTGCAAAGTGGGGTGCATGCTACCTTAGCAGGTCTTATAACTGCCTTTTTCATACCCCTACACACAAGGGATAGACATAATTTTTTAGACGAGATCCATGAGGGTCTTAAGATGTGGATAAATTTAGTTATCTTGCCTATATTTGCCTTTGCAAATGCTGGAGTAAATTTTGGAAATTTAGCACCAAAGGACATATTTTCAGGCGTTAGTATGGGTATATTTTTGGGGCTTTTTTTGGGAAAACAAATTGGGGTCTTTTTATTTTCCTATCTTTGCATAAAACTTCATCTAGCAAAGCTGCCTCAAGATGCGAATTTTAAGCAAGTTTATGGAATTTGCATACTAACTGGCATAGGCTTTACAATGAGCCTTTTTATAGATGGTTTAGCTTACGAGGTAAGTGATACCTTTAATTATGCTGATAATATGGCTATACTTTTTGCCTCGCTTTGTTCTGGTATTTTTGGATATGTTTTTTTAAGGTTTTTTGCTAGCAAATGAGGCTATTTTTTTTAATATTAAGCTTTTTTATCTTTACAGCTTGTTCTGTAAATAGCCCACATAAAACTTACATTCCAAAGCAAGATCTTCTTTCTAAGCTAAATTTAGTAAAAAAGCAGTGGAGTAAAACCCCTTATAGATTGGGAGGCACTAAGGTAAGCGGGGCGGATTGTTCAGGCTTTACTCAAAGTGTTTTTTATAGTCTAGGAGCAAAGATACCAAGGACTACAAAGGCTCAGCTAAGCAGTGGAACTTCTATTTCAAGATCAAATTTAAGGACGGGAGATTTGCTTTTTTTTAGAACAGGCAGGGGTCCAAACGGGCTACATGTAGGAATTTACACAAGTGGGGGCAAATTTATACATCTTTCAACCAGAGGCGGGGTAAAAGAAGTAGAGCTTAAATCAAGATACTGGTCCTCAAGATACATAGGAGCTAAAAGGTATTTAAGATGAATGTTGGTATTTTTGATAGCGGGGTTGGAGGACTTAGCGTATTAAAATCCATTTTGCATGAGAATTTATTTGAAAATATTTTTTATTACGGAGACACTGCTAGAGTGCCTTATGGGGTAAAAGATAAGGAAACCATCATAAAATTTTCTTTGGAGGCTCTTGATTTTTTTAAGCAATTTAAATTAGATATGTTAATCATAGCTTGTAATACAGTTAGTGCTTATGCCTTAAAAGAGCTTAGAAAAAATGCGAATTTTCATGTTTTAGGCGTTATAGATGCTGGGGTAAGTGCCACAAAAAATGCCCTTTCTAGCTTAGATGATGAAATTTTGGTGCTTGCTACAAGGGCAACCATAAGATCAAAGCAGTATGAAAAAAGGCTTAAAAAAGAGGGCTTTATAAATGTAAAATCCTTAGCCACAGGGCTTTTCGTGCCTATTGTTGAGGAGGGAATTTTTGAAGGAGAGATAGTGCAAAGCCTTTTTAGACACTATTTTAAGGATATAAGAAAAAATCCAAAGGCTGTAATACTTGGTTGCACACATTTTCCACTGCTTTCAACCTCCTTACAAGCTTATTTTGGCGAT
Organism: uncultured Campylobacter sp.; assembly: GCA_949294425.1. GTDB lineage: Bacteria > Campylobacterota > Campylobacteria > Campylobacterales > Campylobacteraceae > Campylobacter_D. Next base: position 2,506 of record CASFHJ010000174.1, on the reverse strand, counting down.
GATACGAGGCTTATACATTCAGGTCATGCTATAAGCTTGGAGCTAAAAGAAAAATTTAAGCTAAAAAGGCTAAATAAAAAGACAAAAATAGAATTTTACGCAAGTAGTGATGTAAAAGCCTTGAAGCAAAATGCTAAACTTTGGCTTAGCTAAGTATTATTTTAAACCTTTTTAAAATAAGGAATTTCCAAGAGATCTTACAAGAAAACTTTTTCTGTGTAGCTTACTAAAGCCGTATTTTTTTATGAGCTCTAAATGTAGGGCAGTGCCGTATCCTTTGTGCTTTTTAAATTCGTATTTATCGTTTAAAGAGGACATAAAATTGTCCCTACTCACCTTTGCTAAGATACTTGCTGCACTTACCTCTTTTACCTTGCTGTCCGCTTTTATCATGGTGTTTATCTTGCTAACGCAAAAATTTGTATTTCCATCAAATATAAATTCACAAGAAACAAAGTGTTTTTTTATAATACCTAAGGCTCTTTTAAAGCAAAGACTAAGCCCAAGCTCATCTATCATAGAATTTGAAAAAAACAAGATAAGATAGTTAGAATTTAGCCTTAGTTCCTTAAAAAGCTCAAGCCTTTTTTTAGGGCTTAAAGCCTTTGAGTCCTTTAAGCCTTGTAAATCTTTATTTAGCTTACAAGCACATATACAAAGAGGTCCGGCTAAGGCACCTCTACCAGCTTCATCTATGCCTACTAAGCTCTTTTTTATATACATGTTAGGCTATGATAAAATTCCACTCTTTCAAAGCTGGGAGGAACTGGAATTTGTATGGAAAAATCCTCGTAGCTGTTAGCGTTTAGGGGATTAGCTATTAAGAGATTGTAAGAGACTCTATTTGACACTCCTTTTTGCCTTCTTATTTGTGGCTGCCTTGCAAATATATCGCCTGAGGCGCCTACTTTATTTAGCACACTAACTTGCAAAAAACATTTTCTTATTAAAAAATTTGTTTTATTTGTTATACGTCCTCTTATGGTAGCGCTTTCTGTGCTAAGATTTCTTATGAAATTTACATTAGAAACTTCTGCTTGTATCATATAATCATCTATGGTTATAAATAAAGAATAAGTTATGATTGCAATTCCTGTAAAACTTGCGATATATGCTGCTATGGCGGTTTTGATGTCATTTATCTTTAAAAAAATCAAAACGCAAAGGAGGATAAAGATGAGTATAAAAACTACTAATACTATTATATGAAAAATACTTAAGCCCATTAAAAACACCTTGAATCTACACGTATGCTTAAATTTTCATCTCTAGGAATATTTTGAAAAAATATTCTGTGTTCTTGGATTTGGTTTTTTGCTAGTTCATTTTCTAAGATCTTGCTTTTTAACTTGTATGGAATGTATTTTTGTTTATATTTATCTATGGTGCTGAGATTTGTATCATCTATTTTATAAAGTTTTGCTACGAGTTTGCAGTATTTAAAATCATATTTTGATTTATTTTCTATATTTAGATCTATTACTAAATTTGAGGAGTAAAAATTATTATCTAGTATGGTAATTATTCTGTGTCTAAATTTATCATCTATAAATTTATAGCCAAAATAAGCAAGGCTAGGGCATAGTATGAAGGATAAAAAAAGCACTAAGGAAGCTACTATGGGTTTTTGATGTAGTATGACGGCAAATAATAAAAAGCATATAAAGACGAAAAGCACCAAGAGTATAAAGACTAAGTCTATTGTGTATAGGTGCTTTGCGTAAAAAAGTATGCTTTCTTTGATTGTCTGCATACATCACCTTATGGACTTACTGAGCTTTGAGTCTTAGCGTCCTTTTTTGTATCTACCCATATATTAGGCACAGCCCCACCCGGGGTTAAGAAAATTTTTGCGTCAGTATTGCTTTTTAATGCCTCATTAAATTTGCCCTGAACTTCTATCTGTCTTAAATTTAGCAAGGGAGTATTAAGGCTATTTGCCACCTCTTTGTTTGCGTAAGCTTGTGCATCAGCTTCTATCCTAGCTGCATCAGCCTTACCCTTTGCACTTATTATGGTTGCGTTTGCCTCACCTTCTGCTAGGGTGGCTCTTCTTATGGCTTCTTGAGTTGCTCTTTCAGCTTCTTGTCTAGCTATTTGCACTCTTTCTATTTGTTCTTTTACGCTAGGTGGCAAGATGATCTCTCTTAAATGCACATCTTGTAAATGCACTGGATTGTTTTGTAAAGATGAGATGGTCTTTGTTATGCCCTCATTTATCTGTGAGGCTATGGCGTTTCTGTTTGCTGGTAGCTCTTCTGCTGTGTATTTACCAATAACGCTTTGCACCACATCTCTTACCGTTGGATCTATGATCTTATTTTCCCAGTTTAAATTCCACATGGCTATGGTTCTTGGAACCTCTGTTGGATTTAGGCTATATTTACCCGTTATATTTACAAGCACGGTCAAGCCCCTTGAGTCAAGCACCGAGATACTTCCCTTATCCACTATGCCAGAATTTATGGCAAAACTGCTAGCACCTTCTGAGGAGGTATAAGTCATT
>CASFHJ010000173.1 GCA_949294425.1 uncultured Campylobacter sp. | reverse complement strand
ATCTAAGCTAAAATTCATAAAGCTAAACTATGATATAGATAAGCTCTTGTTTGAAAAATCAAAGATAAAAGAAAGACTAAATTACGCAAGGCTTTTTTCTCAAAACAAAAAAACATTTTTAAAACTATCCTTGCTTTGCTTTTTATTAAGCTTTATACTTAGCTTTTTTCTGTATGAAATAAAAGATCTTTTTGAAAATACGCCCAGCAAAAAAGAACTTTTAGAAAAGATTAGTGAAAATGAAAGCTATATAAATAAACAAAGAATACTTATACAAGAGTTAGAGAGATATTTTGAGCTTAATTTTATATCCTTAAAAGAGCTAAGCTTTATCTTTTCTTTGATTAATAAACACAAAATAAGCCTAGAAAGTTTTTCTATAGATAAAAATATCTTGATTTTATCTATAAATAGCGTAAATTCAGACTTTATGGAAGAAATTTATAATAATAAATTTTTTACTATGATAGGCAGAGAAGATGATAAAAATACAAAAATATACTTGGAACTAAAAAAATGAGTGAAAAAATAAATTCTTATCTAAATAGACTAAAATACAGAGAAAAAATCATATTTTTAATTCTTATGCTTGTTTTAGGTGTGTTTTTTGGGATCAATATAAGAACTGGCGATGAGGGTGTAAAAGATGAAAGCCTCGCGGACCTAGAAAATAAGCTTCAAAGACAAATAGATGAAATAAATAAACTAAAAGAACTCAGCTCTAATTTTTCGCTAAATTCAAAGAAAAGCTTAGAAGAAATTTATAAAAATGCAAAGGATAGTAAAATAATCTTTGCAAATATAAAAACATCTAGCTCTAGCGAGGCTCAAAGCACAAAGCATACGATCTTGCTTGAATTTAAATCAAGCTTTGAACAAAGCATGGCTTTTATAGAGTCCTTGCAAAGATCTCAAAGCTTGTTTTTAATACCAAATATAACAATGCTAAAAGATGGCTTATTTATAAAAACCACAATGAGTGTGGAATTTATAAGCCTAATGTAAAAAATGCCTTACGCCCGTAAAATAAAGCGCTATACCATACTCGTTTGCAGCCTGTATGACCTCCTCATCTCTTATACTGCCTCCGGGCTGCACTATAGCTCTTACTCCAACCTTACTTGCCTCATCTATGCTATCTCTAAATGGAAAAAATGCCTCCGAGGCTAATACACAGCCATTTAAATCAAGCCCCATATCCTTAGCCTTTGCTATGGCAGCCTTTGCTGCATCTACCCTACTTGTCATTCCCATGCCTATAGCTACCATAGCACCATCTTTTACATATACTACATTATTTGACTTTGTTAAGGCAGCTATTTTAAGCGCTATTTCTAAGTCCTTTAACTCTTTTTCATCTGCCTTTCTAGCACTAACTAGCCTAGCATTTTTAAGCTCATCACTAGCTACAAAATCAGTATTTTGATATACAAAGCCCCCGTTTATATGCTTAAAATCATACTTATCAAAGGCAGGTATTAAAAAGCTTGAATTTTGAGTAAAAATTTTAATACGTTTCTTGCCCTCAAAGACAGCCAAAGCCTTTTCATCTACATTTGCAGCTATGAGTACTTCTATATAAGTTTCATTTATCTTTTTAGCCAAATCCTCATCTAAGCTTCCATTTATAGCCACCACTCCTCCATAAGCACTTATAGGATCACACTTAAGAGCATGTATATAGCTTTGCATTAAGCTTTCTTTTATGGCAAAACCGCAAGGATTTGCATGTTTTATTATAGAAAGTGCGGCAGCCTCACTAAATGATGAGGCTAAATTTAAGGCTGCGTTTATATCTGTTAAATTATTAAAGGAAGCCTCGCCCTTTAGGGCTTTGAAATTATTAGTAAAAAAGTCCTCAAATTCATACAAGGCTCCTTTTTGGTGAGGATTTTCTCCGTATTTTGTATCAAAGCACTTCTTGCCAACTATGAATTTTTTAGCTCCAAAGCCTTGATTAAATC
>CASFHJ010000172.1 GCA_949294425.1 uncultured Campylobacter sp. | reverse complement strand
TTTAAAAATAAGCCAAGAGGATGAGGAAATAAAGGAAAATTTACTTTGCTATAAAAATGAAAGAAAAGAGGAAAGAACAAAGGAAGTTAGGGTTTGTTTTACTCCAAACGAGTGGAAAATATTAAAAGAAAAATCAACGTTAAATGGGCATAAATATTTAACGCAAGAATTAAGATACATAATACTAAATGAAATTTATAAAGATAAATTTCAAAACACTAAAGAACTTTTAGAGCTCACATCAACTAAGACAAGTATAAATATATTGGGTAGAAATTTAAACGCATTAAATAGAGAGCTTAAAAGAAAAAATTTGATTAAGGTTAATGAAAAAAATCTCGAGCTAATGTTAAAAAACATAGTTGCAAAAATTGATAAATTGACTTTAAATTTAGAAAATATAATCAAAAAGACAAAGGATAAAATTTAAGCAAAGCCTTTAAAAATACCTAGAGTATTTTTAAAGAGCTTTCCATAAACTCCAAAGGAAAGATGAAATATTTCTACTACATAAAATCTTAATCCTAAGAATTATTTTAATCTTGTTAAAAAGTAATCCAAAACACTACTACATAGAACTTTTAACATATAAATTTGTATTTCTTTTTATCCCTATACACACCTATTTTTTAAAAAGAAATAGAAAAAATGCTTTCAAATGTCTATATATCAATGTGTTATTTCTTTTTAATGGCAGTAAAAAGAAATTAAAACGAGATACCCCAAAGATAAAAAGAAATCTTTGTTTTGATTTTTTATAAAATTCACCATTAAAAATATAAATTAGGTTACCAATTGGGTTGCTAAATAAAAACTTAAATCTGCGAATAACTATAAAATAGGACTTTAATTTCATAGTTTGAATTCAATCGGATTAAATTTCTATTATAAAAAAGTCTAAAATTAATATAAAATTATGAAAATCCACTCTTAATAAATCTTAAATTTTTAGCCCTAAGGGGGCTTTTAAAAATACTCATTTAAATATAGAATTTCAAAAAACAAAAAGGTTTTATCGATGAAAAAATTTATCTTTTTTATACTCTTACCCCTTGTTTTGTTAGCTAAAGATAGCATTGTAATAGCAGTTCAAAATGAGCCAAGCAGAATGAATCCAATTTTTAGCGAGGATCACGATAGTGTCTTAGCCTTAGTTTTTTCAGGACTTACACGCTTTGATGAGAATATGAATTTAAAACCAGACTTAGCTAAATCTTGGCAGATAAGCAAGGACGGGCTTAGCTATGAATTTGAGCTAAGAGCTGATGTTTTTTGGCATGATGGAGTTAAATTTAGTGCAAAAGATGTTGAATTTACCCTAAAATCCTTGCTTAACAAAAGACTTTTAAGTCCTCTTAGAGAGAATTTTAAGGATATAAAAAGCATAGAGCTTTTAAGCGATACAAGGCTTAGAATAAGGCTTTCAAAGCCCTTCCCCGCTCTACTTGATAGCCTTAGTGTAGGTATGATACCAAAACACTTGCTAGAAAATGAGGATATAAATAAGGCGTATTTTAATCAAAAGCCCATAGGAACAGGACCTTATAAGTTAAAACTATGGAAAAAGGGTTTTTTTACAGAGCTTGAGGCAAATGAAAATTTTTATCTTGGCGAGGTTAAGACAAAAAAATTAATACTAAAACACATAAAAGATCCAAAAATAGCTGCCATAGAGCTAAAAAATAGACTTGTGGACGTGGCTTTGATAGATTATAATTTGCTTAAAGATTTTAAAAATGATAAAAATTTTAAGCTAAAGATAGAAAAATCAGCTGATTATAGAGCCTTAATGTTTTCTTTTAAAAATGAATTTTTAAGGGATATAAACGTAAGAAAGGCTCTAAATTACGCTGTAAACAAAGAAGCCATAGTAAAAAATTTGATGCATAATATGGGCTTTGTTGCAAGGCATCCTCTTGAGAATTCTTGGGCTAATACTAAGAGTTTTAAAAGTGCTTATGAATACGATTTAAACAAGGCTAATGAGCTTTTGCAAAGGGCTGGATTTAGAAAAAATAAAGAGGGTATTTATGAAAAAAATGGCAAGATTTTAGAATTTGAAATTTACACTATGAGTGAGGATCCTTTAAGAGTGGCTCTAACTCAGGTTTTATTAAGCGAGTTTAAAAAACTTGGTGTAGTAGCAAAAGGCATAGCAAAGCCTTCTGGAAGCTTTGACTACACAAAGGTAGATAGCTTTTTAGTCGGCTGGGGTAGCCCATATGATCCAGATCTTCATACTTACAGAGTTTTTTCTACAAATAAAGAATGGAATTTTGGGGATTATAGTGATAAAAAAGTTGATGAAAGCCTAACTTTAGCAAGAAATACCCTAGATAAAAAAGAAAGACAAAATCAGTATTTAAATTTTATAAAAGCCCTTGATGAAAACCCTCCTTTTATCTTTATAGCTTATATTGACTATCCTGTGGTATTTAGAAAGGAGATAAAGGGAGTAAAAAGCTATATTTTAGGACATCATGGCATAGGATTTGCTTATAATGCTTGGGAATGGAGCTTTGATTAAGTTCTTAGTATGAGACTTTTTGGCAAATTAAATTTAAGCATAAGCTCTTCTTCTTTTGCCCTCATTTCTCCCTCATCTTTTTCGTGATCAAAACCAAGTAGATGCAAGGTGGCATGTAAAAAAAGTATGGCGACTTCCTCCTCTAAACTATGTCCTAATTTTTTAGCCATTCTTAAAGCCTCATCTTCATTTATAACCACACTTCCAAGTATAGAATTTGGCACATCTGCTAAGGGAAAGGAAAGCACATCTGTGCTTTTATCTACCTTTCTATGCTTTAAATTTAATTCTCTCATAGCCTCATCACCTACAAAGATTAACTCTATATCCTTAGGGCTTAAGGTGCTTGCTATCTTATTTAAAAGCTCAAAGGTTCTATCGCAAAGAAGCATAATATCTCCATAATTTTTTCTAGAATTTTACTTTAATACTCTTAAGCATTACTTGACTTTTTATTTTTTTTAAGATAAGATACAAAAATTTATTTTGGGAAAGGAGATTTAAAATGTTATTTTTTCACTATACTAATTCTCTTATCCTTAACTCTTCTATGATGTATATGCACACGCTTGTGTGCGAGTAAATTTTCTATCTTTAAAGTATAAACATACAAGAAATTAAGCCAAAAGTTTAAATGCTTAGCATTTTTTTTAACAAAATAAAAATCATAGGAGAAAAATATGTCAACATACACAGAAAATACACTAGCCCTACACGCAGGATATGAATACGATGGTCAAAGAACAATATCAGTTCCTATATATCAAAACACAGCTTATAGTTTTGAAAATTTAGAACAAGCAGCAGCTAGATTTGCTCTAGAGGAGCTAGGAAATATATACTCAAGAGTTACTAACCCAACATGCGATATCTTAGGCAGGAGATTGGCAGCTGTTGAAGGCGGTGCCTTTGGAAATGTTACCTCAAGTGGTTCAGCCGCTGTTTTTTACTCTATTTTAAATTCAGCTCATAGTAATGATAAAATTCTTTACTCAAACAAAATTTACGGAGGTTCACAGACCCTACTTTCCTACGTTCTGCCAAAAAGATTTGGCATACAAACCCAAAGCTTTGATATAGATAATCCAGCCTCGCTAGAAAGCCTAATAGACGATAAAACAAAGGCTATATTTTTTGAAAGTCTTTCAAATCCTCAAATTTCAATAGCTGATACAAGATCTATCACTGATATAGCTAGAAAACATGGCATTATCACAATTTGTGATAATACTGTTGCAACAAGCTTTTTACACAAGCCCTTTGAACATGGAGTTGATGTGGTAGTTTACAGTCTAAGCAAATATGTAAACGGACAAGGTTCAACTCTAGGAGGAGCGATAATAGAAAGAGAGGGCTTAAACGAGCTTATAAAGGACAATCCTCGCTATGAGAGTTTCAATACTCCTGATGAGAGCTATCATGGACTTATTTATTCTTCTTTGCCCCTGCCATTTTTCTCAATAAGAATAATCACAGAATGGCTAAGAAACATAGGTGCTACTCTTAGCGCTAGTAGTGCTTGGAACTTGATACAAGGGCTTGAAACACTAGAACTTAGGATAAACAAGCATAGTCAAAATGCCTTAGAGGTGGCTAAATTTTTACAAGATCACCCTAAAATAAGCTCAGTTTTTTACCCGGGTCTAGAAAATAATAAATACAATGCCTTGCTTAAAAAATACTTCAAAGACTCAAAATCAAGCGGTCTTTTAAGCTTTGAAGCAAACTCCTATGAAGAGGCAAAGAAAATTTGTAATGAAGTAAAACTATTTACCATAGCTGCAAATTTGGGGGATTCTAAGTCCTTGATCATACACCCAGCTTCAACTACTCATTCTCAGCTAAGCAAAGAAGAGCTAGATATAGCGGGCATAACACCAAGCACAGTAAGACTTAGCATAGGCTTAGAAAGTAGTGCCGATATAATAAATGATTTAAAACAAGCCATAGAAAAATAAGGAGTTTTATATGCCCGTTATAATACCAAAGGATATACCAGCCTTTAAAAAACTTCAAAAAGAAGTCTTTGTGATGGACACAAAAAGAGCCAATACGCAGGATATAAGAGCCTTAGAAATTTTAATACTAAATTTAATGCCTATAAAAATTCAAGCAGAAAATCAGCTCTTAAGTTTGCTTGCAAACTCGCCACTACAAATCAACATCACATTTTTATCCACCCAAAGTTACGTGGGTAAGAATACCTCAAGCCTTCATCTTGATAAATTTTACAAGGGGCTTAATGACGTAAAGACTAGAAATTTTGATGCAGCTATAGTAACGGGCGCTCCTGTGGAGCTTTTAGAATATGAAAAGGTAAAATACTGGAAAGAGTTTAGGGATATACTTGACTTTTTAAAGAGGCGTGTAACAAGCACTATGTATATATGCTGGGGAGCCATGGCAGCACTTTATCATTTTTATGGTCTAAATAAAAGGGTGCAAAAAGATAAAATTTCAGGAATTTACAAGTGCAAGATCGTAAAAGATGATCTTGTGCTTACTAATCTAGACGATAAAATTTTTATACCAAATTCAAGATATGCCAGTATAGATGAAAAAGATATAAAAAAACACAAGGAGCTTAAAATTTTGCTTAAATCAAAAAAAGCAGGAGTGGTTTTGCTAAGAGATGAAAAGTCTTTATTTATGCTTGGACATCCTGAATACACTAAAAATACCCTAGACTTAGAGTATAAAAGAGATCTAAAGGCTAAATTAAAGATAAAAAAACCTATAAACTACTATGATAAAAGAGGAAAGATAAAATACTCTTGGCGTTGCGAGGCAAATTGTATTTTTTCAAACTGGCTAAATTATGAGGTATATCAAGCAACTCCTTTTAAGTTAAGTTAAAAAAGTTTTAAAACTTAATAAGCACCAAAGGAGGTGCTTATTTTAATCTACAAATTCTATAAAAGCCATTTCAGCGGCATCACCACGTCTAAGTCTGGTTTTAATTATCCTTGTGTAGCCACCTTTTCTATCCTTAAATTTAGGTGCTAACTCATCAACAAGTTTTTTTGTGCTAGCTTTATCTTGCAAGGCAGCAAAAATTGCTCTGTGTGCATTAAAATCCCCAACCCTAGCTCTAGTGATAAGCTTTTCTATATAAGAACGTAATTCCTTAGCCTTTTGCAAGGTAGTTTCTATCTTAGAATTTTGTATCAAGGCTATACTTAAATTTTTAAGTAAGGCAGCACGATGAGAAGAGGTTCTGCCTAGCTTTCTATATCCGTGTCTATGTCTCATTTTTTATCCTTCATTTTGTGCTTTAAGCTCTTCTATATTTTTCTTCAAAGCTTCCTTATTATCACTTAACTTCGAAGTGCCAACCGGTAGCCCTATGCTTTCCATTATGCTTTTTATTTCATCTAGGGACTTTTTACCTAGATTCTTAAGAGCAGCAAGTTCATTTAGACTCATCAGGGCAAGCTCACCTATGTAGGTTATCCCAGCTTTTTCAAGGCAATTAAAAGATCTAGCGCTTAAATTTAAATCCGTTATATTTTGAAGTAACTTCATATTTTCTATCTCATTTGAGGTATTTTGGCTTTTAACCATAGTTCCTACATTCATAATCTTATCAAAGACAGAAAGTTGTTTATACATAGCCTCTAAGGCATTTTCAAAGGCCTTATTAGGAGAGATTTGTCCATCTGTTGTTATGGTAAAAACTACCTTTTCATAGTCTGGATTATCCCCAAAAAGAACCTTTTCTATGTCATAAACCGCTTCTCTAACAGGTGTAAAAAAGGCATCAAGAGCTATGAATTTAGTATCTGGTATCATCTCTCTTATATCCTCGCTAGGAACATAGCCTATACCCTTTTCTACTATGATAGAAAATTTTAAATCAACATCCTCATTTATAGTGGCTAAATAAGCTTCCTCATTTACAACCTCTAATAAATCATTATTTAGGTCCTTGCCGTGAATTTCTTTTGGACCCTTGAAATGAAAATCTATCACTTCCTTATTAGAATCATTTTTAAGCTTAAGACGAAGTTTTTTGAGATTGATTATAAATAAAGCAACATCTTCAAGCATACCACGCATACTATCAAATTCATGGCTGACCCCATCTATGTGAAGTGCAGTTGGTGCAAAACCAACTGTGCTTGTGTAAAGTAACCTTCTTAAAGGGTGAGCTAATGTTATTCCGTAGCCTATTTCAAAGGGCCAAGCACTTATCTTAGCGGTAGTTGGACTTAGCTCCTCTATGTCAAATTTATTTGGCGTATAAGCTGATGTAGTTATAGTCTTCATACTTAGCCTCCCTTACTTAGAGTATAGCTCTACTATAAATCTCTCTTCAACAGGAATTACTACTTCATCTCTTTGTGGATACCTCGTAAAAATTCCAAATCTCTTCTCTTTTTCAACATCTACCCAAGCAACCATACCTGTTTGAGCACTTAGCTCTATGGCTCTTGAAATTTGAGGATTATTTTTGCTTTTTTCTACTATCTCTATCTTTTGTCCTGCTTCAACCCTATAACTAGGTATATTAACCTTTTTGCCATCAACTAGTATATGTCCGTGTGTTACTAATTGTCTTGCAAAACGGCGAGTGGTAGCAAAACTCATTCTATAAACTACATTATCAAGCCTTTGTTCTAAGAGTTGTATGAGTAAAACCCCTGTATTTCCATCTCTTCTAGCTGCCTCTGCAAAAAGCCTTCTAAACTGCTTTTCACTAACTCCATACATAAATTTAGCCTTTTGTTTTTCTCTTAGCTGGAGCCCGTATTCGCTTATCTTGCCTCTTTTTGCTCCATGTTGTCCCGGTGCATAAGGTCTTTTATCTAAAGCACTTTTACCGGCTAATCTTCTCTCTCCCTTAAGCGCCAAGCTTACGCCAAAACGTCTTTCAAGTTTTTCTACAGCTCCTCTATATCTTGCCATTTTATCTCCTTTTAAACACGACGACGTTTAGGTGGTCTGCAACCATTATGTGCTAATGGTGTTATATCTTTTAAAAATGTTACCTTTATACCCTCTACTGCACCCACGCTTTTTACAGCGGTTTCTCTACCGCCTCCTGGACCTTGAACCTTTATACCAAGCTCTTTTATGCCATGTTCTTTTGCCTTAGCTAGAGCATCTTCTACTGCTTGTTGTGCAGCATAAGGAGTTGATTTCTTAGAACCCTTAAAGCCAAGACCACCAGCCGAGGACCAAGCTATAACATTTCCCATTTCATCTGTAACCGTAACCATAGTATTATTAAAAGTAGCATTTATGTAAACTATGCCCTTGGCTATATTTTTCTTTACTACTTTTTTCTTTATAACTTTTCTTTTTGCCATTTCCTATCCTTATGATTTAGCACCAACTGTTTTTCTTTTGCCTTTACGTGTTCTGGCATTAGTCTTAGTTTTTTGACCCCTTACAGGTAAGCCCTTTCTATGTCTTAAGCCTCTGTAAGAACCAAGATCCATAAGAGCCTTTATATCCATAGCCACTTGCTTTCTAAGATCACCTTCAACCATATAGCTTTCTTGTATCTCTTTTCTTATAGCAGCAGCCTCATCTTCACTCAAATCAGCAACTCTTTTGTCATAAGAAATTCCAGTTTTATCAAGAATCTTTCTTGAAGTGTATAAACCTATACCATATATATAGGTTAAACCATATTCTATTCTTTTTTTCTTTGGTAAATCAACCCCAGCTATACGAGCCATGCACTATCCTTGTCTTTGCTTGTGTTTTGGATTTTCACATATTATACGAACCACGCCCTTACGACGCACCACCTTGCACTTGTCGCACATCTTCTTTACAGATGGTCTGACCTTCATACCCTCTCCTTTGAAAGTAAATTCACTTTAGATTTTGCAACATAGCTTTTTTATAGCAAGCATTTTTAAAACAAGTGTTAAATTTTAAAAATGTTTCTTGTGTCAGTTTCGTTGCAAAAAGTTTGATTATATCTAAGTAAAACTTATTTATACCTAAAAGTAATCCTGCCCTTGTCTAAGCTATAAGGTGTAAGCTCGACTTTTACCTTGTCTCCGGGCATAATCCTAATGTAGTGCATACGCATCTTACCAGCTATGTGGCATAAAATAACGTGCTTATTATCAAGCTCTACCTTAAAGGTAGCATTTGGCAAAGCCTCTATAACCGTGCCGTCTATTTCTATAACATCATCTTTTGCCAAATATACTCTCCTTTCTGGAAAATTAAAGAGCAAATTCTAGCAAATTTTTGCTTTTGTTTTGATTAAATTAAGTTTTTTATAAGTATAAGGACTTACAAATCCATTTTTACATAATCAAACTAGTTTCCAAGCAATATGTAAATTTTACTTGCTAGGTTTTTAAAATTTGCTTCCTTGCTTAAAGCTACGCAAGCTTTACTCGTGGAAGTGCTTGTGAAATCCGCATTTATCAAGGAATTCTGGGCTGAAAGTAGCTGGTTTTTTACGGCATTATCGCTTTTATTTGATGAAAGCTTGTTTTGCAAAGAGATGATATTTTGAATTTCTTGCTTAACATTTTCGTTACTAGCTATGCCAAAAGCTAAGATGGAGCTTTCATTTACAAAGACTATTTTTAAACAGTGCTCATCGTTTGCTACCTTGAAATTTATCTCTTTTACCCCGCTTAAACTACTTAAATCCTCGTTGTCTATAGCATTTACAGAACTCATTAAAGCCGTGCTACTTAAAGAATCATTTTTAAGAGCGTAAGTGCTAAAATCAGATATTATGGTTTTAAGATTGCTAAGTGCCTTGCTAATCTCTGCTTCATCTTTACTTGAGCTAAATTTGGGAAGGGCTATTGCTGCTAAGATACCTAAAATGACTATAACAAAGACTAACTCTAAAACCGTGAAAGCTTTTTTCATACCCACTTCCCTTAAATATAATCCAAATTCACGCTCTTACTACGCATTATATCATCGCTAAGACTTACAAAATTCTTTTTTTTATAATCCTCACAGGCTGCTCTAGCTATCATAAAAGCATTATCACTACAATACTTAAGCGGGGCTAGTTTTAACTCGCACTCATAAAGTTTGCATAAGGTAAGCACCTTGGATCTTAAATTTAAATTAGCACTAGCACCGCCCACTATACCAAAGCTTTTAAAGCGGTATAGCTCAAAGGCTAGTTTTAATTTTTGCATTATATGAGAAAGCGCAGCCTCCTCAAAGGCAAAAGCAACTTCAGCCCTTGTGCTTTCATCTAGATTTTCATGCTTTAAAAGCTCTAGGCGAACTTGATTTTTAAGACCTGAAAAGCTGTATTTAAGCTCCTTTGTAGAACTTAATGGTATGCTAAATTTTAAGCTTTTTTTCTTAGCCTTTTTGGCTAAATTTTCTATGACAGCACCGCCTGGGTAGCCTAAATTCATCATCTTAGCTACCTTATCAAAGCTCTCTCCTAAGCTATCATCATCGCTTTTTGCTATAAGCTTTATCTTAGCCTTATCATCAACATGAAAAAGCATGGTATGTCCGCCACTTACAAGCAAGATCCCCATATCAAATTTAGCCTCTTCATTTAAAAACAAAGAATAAACATGCCCTCTTAGGTGATTTATGGCAATTAATGGCAAATTTAGGGCTAGTGATAGAGTTTTTGCCATGCTTATGCCTCCTATTAAAGAAACACTTAAGCCGGGTTCATTAGTAACTGCTATGGCACAAAGCTTATCAAAATGCTTTTGGCATTTTTCTAAAATATCAGCCAAAGCCTTTGTGTGTAATCTTGAAGCTAGTTCAGGCACTACGCCTCCATATTTGCTATGCTCATTTTCTTGCGATATTTTTGACTCAAAAAGCAAAGAAAAATCATCTTTATTTATAATGGCTATGGAGCTATCATCACAGGAGCTTTCTATGGCTAAGATGTGATTTTTCATTTAAACTCCACCAAGATAGAACCTAAAAATTTATCTTTTTTCAAAGCCTCTTGATACTGCCTATCGCTTAGGTAAGGGGCATTGTCTATGGTTTTGCTATTTGTTGTTGGAAGTAGTTGTTGGTTTAAATCCGCATGCCTTAACTCATAAAATTCCACCCTAAAATACTTCCCAGCAGCGTCCAAAGAAAACTGCCTTTGCATATCTTTTTTTCGTATTTCT
>CASFHJ010000171.1 GCA_949294425.1 uncultured Campylobacter sp. | reverse complement strand
CCTTATTTTCTGGATTATTTAAGAGTTTTTGCATTTTTTTGTGAAATATTTTTTCACTTTCGCTTATATTTTGAGTGATTTTTTCTTGTAAGTCTTGTGCAAATTTTAAACTTTCCTCGACAACGACATTCACTTGTGTTTCTCCTACTTTAATGATTTATTATAATTATTTATAAATATTACAAAAATTTATTTAAATTTTTGCAAAATTTACTCACTTTTATTCTGTCTTGTTTATTTTTGTAATAAATTTAAGCAAAAAATTCAGCTCAACTAAGCCTTGTTTTTTAAGACTTTATATAAGTTTAAGGCTTATTTTTGCAAATTTTTTAATAAAGCCTGTGTAAGTTTGTAAATTTTACACAGCATATATTTATTTCTACACTCTATGAAAAATTTTAAGATTTATTTTTTATTTTTATTTGTAAAATGAAAGTTAACATTTTTTAAAAGGAGATTTATGCAAGAGCTTACAACTGCCTACGTGCAAAATTTTAATCCACTAGAAAATATTTTTATTAGTGCATTTATAGCCTTTTTGCCTATACTTTGCTTTTTATCTTGTTTGTTACTTTTTAAGATAAAAGCTCATCTTGCAGCCTTTGTTACCGTTATTTTAGCTTCAGCCTTAGCTGTTTTTGCTTACGGTATGCCCTTTGCTCTTGTTGGAGCCTCCTTTGTTCAAGGCTTTATAAACGGGCTTTGGCCCATAGCTTGGATAATAATAGCAGCCATCTTTCTTTACAAGCTTTCTGTTAAAACTGGCTCCTTTGAAATCATTAGACAAAGCGTTATATCTATAACTCCTGATCATAGAATTCAAGTTATTTTAATAGGCTTTTGTTTTGGTTCTTTTTTAGAAGGTGCCATTGGTTTTGGTGGACCTGTTGCTATAACTGCTGCCTTGCTTGTGGGGCTTGGATTAAGACCTTTGTATGCAGCTGGACTTTGTTTGATAGCAAATACCGCACCTGTTGCCTTTGGAGCCGTTGGAATTCCAATAATAGCCATGAGTAATCTAGTAGGAGTTCAGCAGCTTGAAATCTCCGCCATGACGGGGCGTATGCTTTTTCCCTTAAGTATAATAGTTCCTTTTTTTCTAGTATTTTTAATGGACGGCTTTAAGGGGCTTAAGGAAACCTTTCCCGCTATCTTTGTGGCAGCTTTTAGCTTTGCTCTTACTCAGCTTTATAGTTCAAATTACTTAGGAGCCGAGCTTCCTGATATTCTTTCTGCCGTAGTTTCCTTGCTTTGCACCACTATATTTTTGAAATTTTACTCTCCTAAGAATATATTTAGACTAGATGATGAAAAGGATTTCTCTACTGAAAATAAGCTAAGTGCCTTTGTTATTTTTAAGGCTTGGCTACCATTTTTACTTCTTATTATCTGTATTATCATTTGGACTCAACCTTGGTTTAAATCGCTTTTTGATAAGGGAGGAATCTTTGCCTACACTCAAGTAAAACTTTCCTTTTCAAATTTACAAGGACTCATACTTGATCCAAATTTTAAGCCTGTAGATCTTGGCTTACCCATACATTTTGTAGGTTTTCAAGCAGGAACGGCTATCTTACTTGCAGCACTACTTAGCATTTTATTTTTAAGGATAAGACTAGAAGAAGTAAGCACTAGCTTTTGGGAGACGCTTAAGGAAATGTTTATACCTTGCATTACCATAGGTCTTGTAGTTTCCTTTGCCTTTATCTCAAAAAATAGCGGTATGAGCACTACCCTTGGTCTAGCCT
Source organism: uncultured Campylobacter sp. (assembly GCA_949294425.1). GTDB lineage: Bacteria > Campylobacterota > Campylobacteria > Campylobacterales > Campylobacteraceae > Campylobacter_D. Next base: position 2,063 of record CASFHJ010000171.1, on the reverse strand, counting down.
TTGCACAAAGCGGACAAGCCTTTGCATTTTTTAGCCCAGTTATAGGCTGGATAGGGGTCTTTTTAACAGGTTCTGATACTAGTTCTAATTTATTATTTGCTACTCTTCAGCAAGTCAGTGCAAGAGAGCTTGGCATAAAAGAAGCCTTGTTTTTAGCGGCAAATTCAGTTGGAGGAGTGGTTGGAAAGATGATAAGCCCTCAAAGCATAGCCATAGCTTGTGCTGCGGTTGGGCTTGTGGGAAGAGAATCAGAGCTTTTAAAATTTACTCTTAAATACTCTGTAGGCTTTATAGTTTTAATATCCATTTTAACAGCTATCATAGCCTTTTTTATGCAAGGCATCATACCTGATGTAGTGCCTTTACAAAGATAGGAGAGAATTTGAAAAAGGTATATTTTTATGCTACTTGCTTAGGCACAGCTGCTATGCAAGAGATGGTTTTAAATGCTGTTAAGCTGCTTCGTTTTTTTGATGTGGAAGTTGTTTTTAAGAAAAATCAAACCTGTTGTGCTCAACCCTCTTTTAATACAGGCTATTTTAAGGAAAGCAAAAATATAGCTATGTATAATGTAGAGCTTTTTGATAAAGACTATCCTATAGTTGTTCCAAGCGGATCTTGTGCCGGTATGATGAGTCATGATTATTTAGAACTGTTTAAAGATGATAAGGACTATGAAAAGGTAAAAGCCTTTAGCTCTAGGGTTTATGATTTATCTCAGTATTTAAACGATGTTTTAGCTGTGAGTTTAGAGGATAAGGGAGAGCCTTTGAAGATAACTTGGCATTCAAACTGCCATGCCTTAAGGGTTCAAAACAGCATAAGCTCTTCAAAGTCTCTCATAAAACAGCTTAAAAATGTAGAGTTTGTGCCTTTGGAATTTGAAGAGGAGTGTTGTGGTTTTGGAGGGACTTTTTGTGTAAAAGAGCCTGAAATTTCAGATGCTATGGCAAGATCAAAGATAGATGATATAAAAAAAAGTGGTGCTAAGGTAGTGGTAAGTGGCGATGGAGGCTGTTTGCTAAATATAAGCGGGACCATGTCTAAGATGGGTCTTGATATAAAAGGACTTCATCTTTATGACTTTTTATTAAAAAGAGTAAATGGAGTTTGTCTATGAGTGTGCAAAAAATTCCACAACAAAAAATCGTAAATGAAAAGCTAAATGATGCTCAGATGAGACAAAACCTCTCAACTGCCATGCACACTTTGCAAAGAAATAGACAAAATACCATAAAAGATAGGTTTATTGACTGGCAGGGGCTTAGATTTAAGGCTAAAGAGGCTAAGAATAATGCGCTTATGAGTCTCAAAGAAAGAGTACTTGAATTTGAAGAAAATGCTAGTAAAAATGGTATGAAAGTTCACTGGGCAAATTCCAAAGAGGAGGCTTGTGAAATAATTTATGAGTTAATGATAGAAAAAAATATAAAAAAAATCCTTAAAGGCAAATCCATGGCTTCTGAGGAAATAGAGCTTAATCACTATCTAGAGCAAAGAGGCATAAGTGCTATAGAAACTGACTTAGGAGAGCTTATATTGCAGTTAAATGGTGAAACCCCAGTGCATATAGTAGCTCCTGCCATACATAAAAATCGCTACGAGGTAGGAGAGATCTTTAAGGAAAAGCTAAATGCACCTTTAGAAAATGAGATAGAAAAGCTAAATTCCATAGCCAGAGAGCATTTAAGAGAGCAGTTTCAAGGTCTTAAAATGGGGTTTAGCGGGGTAAATTTTGCCATGTCAAAAGAAGGAGCTATTTGGCTTATAGAAAACGAGGGAAATGGCAGAATGTGCACCACAGCAGCAGATATTCATGTAGCTCTTTGTGGCATAGAAAAGGTTTTGCAAAGCTTTGAAGACGCTGCTACCATGGTATCTTTGCTAACTCCCTCAGCAACCGGTCAGTTTATACCAACTTATAATAATATAATAACGTCTCCTAGAAAAAATGGTGAACTAGATGGACCAAAAGAAGTTCATATCGTGCTTTTTAATAACCACAGAAGCGACATCTTAGCACATGAGGATTATTACGAGGCTTTAAGATGTATAAGATGTGG
>CASFHJ010000170.1 GCA_949294425.1 uncultured Campylobacter sp. | reverse complement strand
TACTATGAGGAAATGGCTGCTTTTAGAGAGCATTTACATCAGTATCCTGAACTATCTTTTGAGGAAGTTGAAACAGCTAAAAAGATTTGTGCATTACTTGATAAGTATAAAATTCCTTACAAAAATTCCATAGCAAAGACTGGAATTTTAGCAAGTATAAAGGGTAGAAAAGAGGGCAAGTGTGTGCTTTTAAGAGCCGATATGGACGCTTTGCCTGTTGAGGAGGATACTAATTTAGCTTATGCTTCTAAGATAAAGGGCAAAATGCACGCTTGCGGACATGATGGACACACTTCAGGTCTTTTAGGAGCTGCCCTTATTTTAAATGAGCTTAAAGATGAATTTGAGGGCACTATTAAGATAATGTTTCAGCCAGCTGAGGAAAATGGAGGCGGTGCAAAACCTATGATAGATGAGGGGATACTTGAAAATCCTAAGGTAGACGCGGTCTTTGGCTGCCATCTTTGGGGTCCTATGCTAGAAAATACAGCACAGATAGTAGCTGGAGAGATGATGGCTGGAGTTGATATTTTTGATTTGGAATTTATAGGCAAAGGAGGACATGGGGCACACCCACACACCACCATAGATGCCTTGCTTATGGGTGCTAGATTTGTAAATAACATACAAGCAGTGGTTTCAAGACGCATAAAACCTGTTGAAGCTGGGGTCATAACTGTAGGTAAAATAGAAGCTGGCACTACATATAATATCATACCTGAAAGATCAAAGCTAAAAGGCACTGTGCGTTTTTTAAATGATGAGACCCAAGCTATCTTACAAAAGAGCATAGAAGATAGTGCGAAGGCTGTTGCCTTAGAGTTTGGAGGTGATTATGAGCTTAGATATAAAAGGGAGTATCCACCTTTAATAAATGACGAATCCATGGCAATAATTGCCAGAAAAGCTTTTGCTAAGGTCTTAGGAGAGCAAAATTTAATAACAAATGCAAAGCCTGACATGGGGGCTGAGGATTTTGCTTTTTTAACCAGAGCTAGGCAGGGAGCTTTTGTTTTTGTTGGAATTTCAAAGGATTTAAATAATCCAGCTCTTCATCATAGCCCTCATTTTAGTTGGGATACTGAAAATATCAAAAATTTAATGCAAGGTGATGCTATGATGGCACTTGAGTTTTTAAAATCCTAAGCTATGGGCAGTGATCTTGCACTGCCTTATCTATTTTTAAATTTCTTTTTATTTGAGGCGTAAACAAAGCTTAGCACCTGTGCCACAGCTTCAAATAATTCTCTTGGTATGGTGTCATTTACCTCGCAAAGTTTGTAAAGTTCTCTTGCTAAAGGAGGATTTTCGTATACTAAAACCCCGTTTTCATAGGCTACCTCTTTTATTCTTAAGGCTAGGAAATCAACTCCTTTTGCTAAAATTCTAGGAGCAGCTTCTTTGCTAGAATCATATCTTAAGGCTACCGCATAGTGAGTTGGGTTTGTGATAACCACATCAGCACCAGCTACGTCTTGAACCATTCTTCTTCTTGCTGCTTCCATTTGCATTCTTCTTATCCTACCCTTTATTTGAGGATCTCCTTCCATTTGTTTGTATTCGTCTTTTATTTCTTGCTTACTCATTCTTAGAGATTTAAAATACTGAAATCGCACCAAAAATATGTCAAGTATACCTATAAAAATAAAGGCTATTATAACTATAGCAGCTAGGATAATCGCTTTTTCTCTTAGCCACATTAATTGAGAGCCTATATCATAAAGCTCTACCTTTGGTAATTCTGTCATAAATTGAAGTAAAAATACAAAGGCTATGGTAAATACTATGCCAACTTTTAATACTATTTTTATTGATTCTACAAGTTTTTTCATAGAAAAAAGGTTTTTAAGTCCCTTTATGGGATCTATCTTTGATAAATTCGGGGTTATTGGCTTTGTCGTAAAGATAAAGCCAAATTGCATTAAATTTCCAAGAATTCCAGCTATCATTATGCTTAGTGTTATTGGTAAAAGTATGATAACAGCTTCCATGATGGTTTTTATGGTTATACTTTGTAAGATTTTCACATCAAAGTCAGTGCCTATGAAGTCTTGATAGTATCTATATAAATTCATAATCCTTTCTGATACAAAACCTATCAAAAATAAAACAACTACAAAGCCTACCAGTAGGGTAACAACAGCTGCTGCGTCCTGAGACTTTGGGACATTGCCCTCTCGTCTGGCGTCTTCTATTTTTTTGGAAGTGGCTTCTTCGGTCTTTTCTTGCTCGTCAGCTGCCATTTATATTTATAAATCCTTGTAGTTTTTACCACCAAATTTCAGTAGAGCAGAACCCCAAACAAAGCCTCCGCCAAAGGCGTCTAGCAGTATGGTGCTTCCTTGTTTTAAGAGACCCTTTTCATAAGCCTCATTCATTGCCATAGGTATGGAGGCTGCTGAGGTATTTCCAAATTTATCCACTGTTAAAATGCACTTTTCATCTGCTATGCCAAGTTTGTCTTGCACTGCTTTTATTATCCTTAAATTTGCTTGATGTGGTATGAATAAATCTATCTCGTCCTTGCTTATCTTATTTTTTTTAAGCATATTTACAGCGTCATTTTGTAGAGTTTGAACGGCTACTTTAAAGA
>CASFHJ010000169.1 GCA_949294425.1 uncultured Campylobacter sp. | reverse complement strand
TTTGTTATTATCTTTTCATTATAAATTCTTTGTTCTTTTTTATGTTTATCTTTTATATAAGATAAGACATAAGGCATTCTTATATAGCCTAAGAAAGACTTTGAGTTTATAATTAAGGCTTGTCCAAGTTTATAGGCTAAGTGATTTTGAATTCTAAGTTTTGCACTAGTGTGTATAGTTGGATTAGGATTTTTTGTATCTGCTAGAATTTGTTCTAAATCTTTTATCTTTTGATTTAATATTTTACTTTCTAATATATCTTTATGAGTAAAGCCTAAATCTTTTTCTAGTATTTTATTTTTAAGTTCTTTGCTTTTTACCTTTTCTTCTAAAAATTTAATATTTAAGATTTTTTCTTTTTGTTCTGGTGAGGAGATAATGTTTTTTAGTGATGAATTTTCTTCTTGTAAGGCTTGAAGTTGAGAGTTTAAATTCTCGTTTTGGGTTTTTAGGGTGGATATGTCTTTATCTTTATTATCTATAACTCTTTTTCTATCCTTAGCAAAATCAACTATAAAATTTGCTATTCTATCCCAATGCTCTGGTTTCATTTCTTTTAGTTCATAGTTTTCTTTGTAAGTGCTTAAATCTTTTTTAGGAAAGAGTCTTTCTTTATGAGGAAAGAATTCTTTTCTTACCCATTCATTACTTTCTTCAAAGTATGTTATATAGCTTTCATATATTTCTTTTTTAGGCATAAATTTAAGGGAGAGGTCTTTGGAAGTAAAACGATCATAAGTAAGATAAAAGGGTATAAAATTAAATAAACCATTTGGACTACAAGCAAATTTTTTGTCAAAACATTTATTTATACGACTTAAAAGCTCAAAGCCTATTAAATCAAGACTTTCGTTTTGATTAGGAAGCACAACAAAACTATCATCTAGCTTAATCCCTAAGATATGCAAAAAATCCTTTATAAGATCTCCTTCATAAAATTCATTTTTATCAAATAGTTTTACTATCAAATTTTCTTTGCCAAAGGTGTTCATAAAAGCTTTAGTTAAATTCTTATACTCATACATTTGAAATCTAGAACTATCCTTTGGCTTACTCTCTTGTGCATTATAAGTTGGATCAGCATTTTTTACCTCTTGAGAACACAGAGAAAGAAACAAATCGGCTTGAGATCTTATATATACGATTATTTTTATATCATCAAATCCTATTTCAGTAAAAAATTCTTTCAAAGCGAGAGCTGTCTTATCTACATCTTTATGCCACCAAAGCACATCTTCACTTGAAAAAATAAAGGATTTGTCTTTATTTTCTCTAAGATCTTTTTTTAATTCTAATATCAATTTTTCCTTTTCTAAAAAGCTTTTTTTATACTCTCTCACTACCATATAATCTAAAAATACATGTTTATGAGCTTCTAGCCTAGAACTAGGATATACAAGTTTTTTATGCTTTAAACTTTCTTGATTTTTATCAAAAAATACCTGTAAGGTGCTGGTACCAGTTTTCGGGGTTCCTATATGCACATAAGCTGTCATTGTGTTTTCCTTTCAAAAATTTATCTAACTACAAAATAAGGATTTCTTAAATCCTCTTTATTATAAAGCAAGGGCTTATTTGTGTAAAAATCATAAGTCATTTTTCCTGCCTCACGCACGATAGCATCGGCTGCTGCGCTGTCCCACTCCATAGTGGGTGCAAGTCTTGGATAAATATCTGCCTCCCCACTAGCCACCAAACAAAGCTTTAAAGAACTTCCCATGGATACAAATTCTTTTTGCTTATCTGTTTTAAGCTTATCTATAAAAGCCTTAGTTTCATCATTTAAATGAGATTTTGAAGCCACTATTTTATAAGTGTCCCTTTTAAGCTTAAGAGGCAATCTTTCATCATTTTTAAAAGCGCCATGCCCTTTTTTAGCACTATACATTAATTTTAAAGCCGGTGCATAAACCACACCCATAACAGGCGTATCCTTATGGATTAAGGCTATGTTTATGGTAAATTCGCCATTTCTTTTGATAAATTCCTTTGTGCCGTCTAAGGGATCTACACAGAAAAAATACTCCCATTTTTTTCTCTCATCAAAGGCTATGACTTTGTTTTCCTCGCTAAGTATTGGCAAAGAAAATTTGCTTAAAGCCTTACAAATAAAATCATTACAAAGCAAATCCGCTTCACTTACCGGGCTTTTATCATCTTTTTCATATATCAAAAAATCCTTTTCATAAACCCTCATCACATCTTTAGAAGCATCCAAGGCTATAGCTCTTAATTCATCTAAGCTTATATTTTCAAGCACGTAAAAAACCTTTCTTTTCTAAATATCTTAAAATCAATTCCACATTCTCATCAAAATCATAATCTTTTATATGAATCTCGGCATTAAGTGGCTTTTCATACGGCGAACTTATACCTGTAAAATTTTTTATCTCTCCATTTCTAGCCTTTTTATATAGCCCCTTTACATCTCTTTTTTCACAAAGCTCTAAAGGAGTATCTACAAAAATTTCTATAAACTCACCCTCATCAAGTAAGGCTCTTGCCATATCTCTATCTTTTTTAAATGGTGATATGAAAGCACTTAAGACTATAAGTCCGCTATCTACAAAAAGTTTGCAAAGCTCTGCAATGCGTCTTATATTTTCATTCCTTGAAGCTTCATCAAAGGATAGATCCTTATTTAAACCCATACGAACATTGTCGCCGTCAAGCAAGTAAGTATGATAGCCTTTCTCAAAAAGCTTTTTTTCTACTGCATTAGCAAGACTTGATTTTCCGCTACCGCTAAGACCTGTAAGCCATAACACACAAGGTTTTTGAGCTTTTATACTAGATCTTTCTTTTTTGCCTATGCTTGTATTATGCCAAGTGATATTTTTCAAAACAACTCCACACAAATCATATTTTTAAACCAAATTTAAAATTTAAACACCAAAGGAACAGCTATTAAAACCACAGCACTATAGACTATAGACACTACAAAACCTATCTTTATAAAATCAGTGATTTTATACTCACAAAGTGAGCTTACCATTAGATGAGTTTGATAGCCGTGAGGTATCATAAAACCAGCACTCGCACCATAAGCAACTGCAAATATAAAAGGTAGAGGGCTAACTCCAAGTGCAGTAGCTGTTGCAAAACCTATAGGAAAAGCTAAGGCTGCGGCTGCATTATTGGTTATAAATTCGGTCAAAAGCAAGGTGATAAGATAAACTCCAACAAAACTTCCATAAACTCCAAAGGATCCAAAAATATTTATGATAAAGTCTGCTAAATCCTTAGCCAAAGCACTATCTACTAAAACTTTAGTTATGGCTAATGATGAGCCTACTATAAAAAAAATTTCAAAAGGAAATCTTCTTTTTATTTCAGCTAGGCTTATAAATTTAAATATAAGCAAAAAAGATAAAAATAAAAGTAAAGCCTTAGTAAAGGATATAAAATTTAAGGCTGAAAAAATAATAACACTTAAAAAGCCTAATATTATGAAAAAACTTT
>CASFHJ010000168.1 GCA_949294425.1 uncultured Campylobacter sp. | reverse complement strand
AAGCCCATATTTAAAGCCGCACTCTCATAAGTTAAACCATCAAGTAAGACAAAAATAAGCTTATGATTCATCATTTTGCCTTTTATTTCATATACATTATGACTTTTTCCTGCCAAAGCATAGGAAGATTTTTAGCCGTTTTTTCCCAAATCTTAAAGTCCTTTATAGTCCTTGCATTTTTGGATTGTTCCTTTGGTAAGAGCTTATCTTTTACCTCTTTTGGCAAGTCTAAAAAGTCTATTCTTATGGCTCTTGCGTAGCCCTTTGCTAAATTTATTTGCCCCTTATCAGATAGTATAAATTCTCTTGCTAGTTTTGCTGCGTTTGGGTGCTTGGCGTATTTGTTAATTATCGTTGTATATCCTGAAGTTACCGAGCCATCGCTAGGTATTAAAACCTCATATCTATCTTTTCCAACCTTGTCTCTATAGCCTAGCCCATTAAAATCCCATACAAGCCCAACTTCAAGCTCACCTTTTTCTAAATTTGCAACACTTACATCATTGTTTATAAGCCTTCCTTGCTTTGCAAGCTTATTAAAAAAATCAAGAGCAGGGCTTAGATCCCTTTCGTCTCCTCCAAGCGCAAAATTAGCCGCTAATACCGCATTTACAGCCTGTGCAGCTACGCTTACATCTCCTACTGTTATCTTATAATCTCCCTTTAAAAGATCCTGCCAAGTTCTTGGTATGTCCTTAACTACTTCTTTATTTACTATAAATGCTATGGTTCCTGTGTAAGCAAGTATCCAGTGTCCTTCCTCGTCCTTAGCCCACTTTGGCACCTGATCCCAGTAACTAGTCTTAAAGGGCTGGGTAACTCCTTGCTTAACAGCTATATCTGCAAAAGAAATTCCAATATCTCCTATATCTGCACTTGCATTTTTCTTTTCGGCTCTAAATTTGGCTATTTCTTGTGCTGAACTCATATCTGTATCACTATGCTCTATACCATAAAGATTTTTAAGATCAGCCCATGTTTCCTGCCAGTTTGCCCAAGTATCAGGCATGGCTAAAGAATTTACCCTGCCTTCTTTTTGCGCAGCCTTAATTAAACTCTCATCGATTGCCTTAGCATTTAGGCTAAGGCAAAGCAAAAAAGAGCCTCCTATAGAAATGATCTTATTCATAAAAACTCCTTAAAAAATTTTGTGAAAATTTACTAAGGCTTGAAAACATTTTGGAAACATTAAAAATCGTAAGTATCAAAAAGAAGAGGGCTTAAATAAGCCCAGTAATAAGTAAGATTACTAAGTTTACAAAGATTACGCAAAGACTAAGTCTTTTGATATAAAAATATGGATCTAAGATCTTTCTAGCTGTTCTATAACCAGAAAGCAAGGCTCCTGTAAAACCTCCTCCAACAAAGCCAAAGGCAGAGGCGAAATAAAGATTTTTAACGCTTTTTGACTTAAAGCCTGTTCTAGCAAAAAAGCTTTCTAGGTTTTGATCCCAGCCATAAGGCACACCTTTTTTTGCCCTTGTGTATCTTTCTATGGTTTTTGGGGTGGCAAGCTCT
>CASFHJ010000167.1 GCA_949294425.1 uncultured Campylobacter sp. | reverse complement strand
AGCTAAGATAAAGCCGCTTAAATCATCGCAAAGATCAAGGCTTTTTTTGTGTTTTTTTAGTATACATTCTTTGTGTAAAAAAACAACTCTAGTGCCTTGATACCTAGCTATCTTAGCATTTTTCCAAAATTTATAAGCATTTTTTGAAATTTTAGCTATTTTATGAAACTGAGAATTTAAGACATAATCATCTAAAAAAGCATTTGGAGGCAGGATAAGACTTGTCATTAAGCTTGTTTTAGATTTTGCCTCGCGAAAGAAGGAAGTTTTGAGATGAAATTATCTACATTAAAACTTATACCCTTTTGTTTAGCTTCTTTTATCAGTGAAAGTGCGTTTTCTACCATAAAGGAAGAGCCTCCACTATAAGGAGCAAATATACAATTTACTATGGCTAAGGCATAGGCATTTTTAGCTATTTTGCCCTCTGCTGAGTGTGGTGTATTTACAAAACAAATGGTTTCTATAAGTTCCTCATCAAAATTCCATTTACTAAATAAAAAGCCCAAGAATGATATATGATCAACACCTAAAAATTCTTCCTCTACTAAGGATAGATTGGAAAAATTGTATTTTTTAAGGGCTTCTAAAAAATCTTTATCTTTTTTGTTTTGTATTAAAAAATTAGAAAAGATCATCATGCCAAGTCTTAAAAGCATGGCACAAGGAACAAGGGTGTATGCTAGTCTTTTTTCCTCATCTAAAAGCCAAGATGATATGAACTGAGACTCCTCATTTCTTTTTTGCAAGAAATCATCTGTATTTATCCCATAAGGCGATACGTCTACCTTAAAATTATTATTAAGTGAGTCTGCCATTATTATATTTTTAACATTAGCTATGCCTAGTAAAGAAACTACTTGTTGCAGTGTGGTTATCTTGCTTTTAAAGCTATAAAAGGGAGAATTTGCAAGCTGCAAAAGTCTTGCAGTTATGAGAGGATCGGCTGAGATTATCTGTGCCACTTGGTTTATGTCTACATCAGAGCCCGCCTTTGCTATGTATTCTTGTAGGGATATAATGGTTTGCGGCAAGGCGGGTAAATTATCAACGCTATCTACTAAAAGCTCATTCATATTTAGATCAAAACTCAAGACAAATCCTTTTGATTTTAAATGATTCTTTTAGCAATTATAACAAAAAAGATGTAATTTTTTTTAAAAAATCAAAAATTAATGCAATTGCTTATTTAGCTTCACAGCCTTTTTATTTAAAGAAGCGCTAATTTGTCCATTTTGGGAATTCATTCTAAAATGAAGTCCATTAAGTCCTGATAGCTCCATTGCCTTATAAAGATCCTTATTAAATTTAAAGCCCTTGTTTATCTTTTCAAGATCTTCTTTATCTTTTATTAGAATTTTTGTGCCCTCAAGTATGGCTATACCAGCATCTACTATGCAGTTATCCCCTAAAGGTATGCCTGTAACTGAATTCGCACCCAAGAGGCATTTTTTACCTATGCTTATGGCATTGCCACTTGTCCCGCTTAAAACACCGAGTATAGAAGCTCCTCCTCCTATATCTGTGCCTTCTGCAACCACAGCACTAGAGCTTATCCTGCCCTCAACCATACAAGCTCCTGTTGTACCTGCATTGAAATTCACGTAAGCAGCACCCGGCATGATTGTTGTTCCTGCTGCTAGGTAAGCTCCCATTCTAACCTTAGAGCTTTCTAAAATTCTGGTATTATCCTCTGGTATAACATGTGCTAAAAATCTTGGAAATTTATCCACAAAGTCTATTTTTGGGTATGTTCCACTCATCTTAAGTTCGTTTTCATTTTGTCTTAGATACTCAAGTTCTATAGGCTTGTTATCGCTCCATGCTAGATTTGGAAGCACTGAAAATGCTCCGTTTAAATTTAGACTTCTTAATTCTACTTTTTTGTTTGAAAGTAGATAAAGCTTTAGATAAACACATTCTACGCTTTTTGGTTCTACATCATCAAAGATAGCCACAAAGGCAAAGCTAGCGCTGTTAAAGTATTTTTTAACAGCTTTTAAAACATCTATATTTTTATGTCCTTTTTCATCTAAAAAAGGTTTAAACATTAAAAGAGCAAAATTTATATCCTCTTCTTTTAGCTCAACAACTGCCTCGCTATCATTTCCTATCTCAAGTCCTCTTTGAAGAAAGGCTTCAAAAAAGACAGAAAATGTGCCAAAATTCTCCTCGTAATTTACCAAAGAAAATGTGGCTTGTAAGGTTTTATCTTTATTTAACTGAGACTTGTCTAGTCTTGCTATACCAAAGGCTTTTGGATTTTTGTAAGAGCTTTTAGACTGCACTTCTTTTACAAAATTTTTAAAATCATCTTTTGAATTTATAAGCATTTATTTTCTCCTTGTTTAAGAACAAGCACTCTTGCCAGTTATAACAGGTTGAATACTTGCATTACTCACATCTTTTTGTTTTTCTAAAAAGGATATAATTTTATCACAGGCTTGTAAATATCTCTTAGACGAGAGGCTATCGGGTTCATAAAAGCTTATAGGTTTGCCGCTATCGCCTCCTTGTCTTATGGAAATTTCTAGTGGCATTTGGGCTAAAAGTTCGCACTTGTATTCCTTTGCCATTAAAGCAGCATTTCCTTTTCCAAAAATTTCATACTCCTTGCCATTATCAGGGCATAAAAAGCCACTCATATTTTCTATAATACCTGCTACTGGTATATGAAGCTTAGCAAACATGTCTAAGGCTCTTTTACTATCATCAAGTGAGACTATTTGTGGGGTGCTTATGCAAACACCAGCGTTTATTGGTATGTTTTGTGCCGTGGTAAGCTGGGCATCACCAGTTCCCGGGGGCATATCAAGCACCAAAATATCAAGCTCTGGCCATAAGACATCGCTAAGTAGTTGTTCCACAGCTTTCATAATCATGGCTCCACGCCAAATAAGTCCTTGTCCATCATTTATCAAAAGAGCCATACTCATGGCATAAATTCCCTTAGCATATATAGGTTTTAGTTTTGTTCCTACAACCTCTGGCTTTTCATCGTTTATGCCAAGCATTCTTGCTATGTTTGGTCCGTAAATATCGCAGTCTAAAAGCCCGACTCTTTTACCCATTTTAGCAAAAGATATGGCTAAATTTAAGGCACTTGTGCTTTTTCCCACCCCTCCTTTTCCGCTTGAAATCATGATGAAGTATTTTACCTGTGGAAGTAAGTTTTTTCCACTTATGCTTTCTTTTTTTTGATTTAAATTTGGAGTGTTAATTTCTAGTTCAATCTTTTTAAATTCCTTAAACAAGTCTTTTATTTTTTCCTCAAGCTCCTTTGATACTTCAGGATTTGAAGAGGGAATTTCAAGTTTTATGCTTATGTTTTCATCTTTTACATCTAAATTTTTTAAAAATCCAAAACTTACTATATCCTTATCAAAACCCGGATATATAACATTTTGTAAAAGTTTTTTAAGCTCATTTATATCTTTCATTTATCTTACCTTATTTTTAAATAAGGACAATTTTACTACTAAAAATATAAAATTTAGATTTTTGCTTTATTAATAATTCTTAAAAATAAGTTAAAAAAAGGCTTTTTGTTTAAGTTTTTGCTTTAGAAGTGGCCGGGAGAAAGGGATTCGAACCCCTGGAGGCTTGCACCTCAACGGTTTTCAAGACCGCCGCTTTCGACCACTCAGCCATCTCCCGTTTTAAGATAAAGATAGAATTTGGAGGCGACATCCGGATTCGAACCGGAGATCAAGGCTTTGCAGGCCCACGCCTTACCGCTTGGCTATGTCGCCAATAAGTGGTGCCCGGAGCCGGACTTGAACCGGCACGGAAGAAAAATTCCGAGGGATTTTAAGTCCCTTGTGTCTACCAATTCCACCACCCGGGCGTATGGAGCGGGAAACGAGATTCGAACTCGCGACCCCAACCTTGGCAAGGTTGTGCTCTACCCCTGAGCTATTCCCGCAAATAAAAGCAAAATTCTAGCAAAATAATCTTAAAAAAGGCTTTTAAAAACGATTTTATTTATTTTTTAATATCAAAAAAACTAAGTTTTAGAATTATTTAAGATAAATAATTCTAAAAAAATTTATGATAAAGACTCAAAATCTCCATTTAGAAATTGTTTTCTAGCACTTAATTCAGAAAGATAAAATACCTCAAAAGTTTTATTTTCTGGGCTTTGATAAATATCTTTTAGCATAGGGTATTTTTCAAACATAGCTTCTTTTACCCTTTTATTATCCTCAAAGATAGCCTTGGCTCTAAGTCTTACAAAGGTGCCATCTTTGCAGCAAGAGCAAAATTCTATGCCATTATGCTGCTTTATGTGTTTAAAAAGATTTTTAGTATTTGCTGTGCAAAAATAAATTTTACCCTCAAAAAGCAAGGGGCTTTGTATGGGTCTTATCCTTGGATTTCCACAACTTCCAAGCGTGGCTAGGAAGGCTGGAGGGTTATTATCTAAAAAGTCTACTAATTCTTTTATATTCATCTTAAACCTCACATATAAAGTCCGCCATTTACCTTTAAAACATCGCCTGTTATGTAGGAAGCATAATCACTTAGCAAAAAGGCTACTGCAGTGGCTACTTCCTCTGGCTCGGCAAATCTTTTTAAGGCTATGTTATTTTCATAAGCTTTTTTCACTTCATCGCTTAAAACCTCTGTCATATCGCTTTTTATAAAGCCCGGAGTTACGCAGTTAAAACGTAAAGATCTACTTGCTCCCTCTTTTGCAAAGGACTTTGTCATGGCTATCATACCGCCTTTACTAGCTGAGTAGTTTACCTGACCTACATTTCCCATTTCTCCAACTATGGAAGCTATATTTACTACAGCACCAAATCTTTGCTTACTCATCACCTTTAAGGCTTCTTTACAGCCTAAAAAAGCTGAGTTTAAATTTGTATCCACAACTAAGGAAAAATCAGCTAGACTCATTCTTAAAGCTAGTTTATCATTTGTTATACCGGCATTATTAACAAGATAAGAAAGAGTGCCATCGCTTTGCACTATACTTTTAATAGCAGCTTCAAATTCATCTTCCTTACTAGCATCAAAGCATATCACAGCCGCTTTTTCACCTGTTTTTTCTATCTCCTCTTTTAAGGCGTCAGCAAGCTCTGGTTTACTTCTATAATTTATCCAAACCTTTAAACCAAATGAGGCTAGAGTCTTTGCTATACAAGCACCTATGCCCTTGCTAGCACCAGTGATTAAAACATTTTTTCCGCTAAATTTCATAATTTTCCTTTATAACTTTTTAAGCATTGTAGCAAAAAAGTAGGGACTAACACAAACTAAGAAGCCATTTTTTGTATTTTTTAGAACTTTTATCTATCTTAAAAACCACAAATTCAGGTAAGTCATAGCTATGTATCTTTTTTATGAGTTTAAAAATTTTATTTATCTTTTTTCTTGTGCTTTTTATACTAAGTAAAAATTCTTTTTCCTCGTTTAAGCTGTTTTGCCAAGTGTAAAGACTATTTATCTTTGAAATTTGCACACAGGCTGCTAATTTTTTCTTTAGCAAAATTTTAGCTATCTTTTTTGCTTCCTTTTTGTTTGAGGTGCTACTTTGTATCAAAACTAGCATTCAACACCACTTAAAAAGCAAAGTAAGGCTTTTACTACGTATAGCCTATTTGTAGCCTCTGTAAAGATAAATTCGCTGTATTTTTCAAACACTTCCTCGCTAACTTCATAGCCTCTGTAAGCTGGTAAACAATGTAAAAAGATAGCATCTTTATTTGCATAAGACATGGCTTCTTTGTCTATGATAAAACCTTGAAAATCTTTTATCTTTTCTACTTTTTTATCCTCTTCTCCCATTGAAATCCAAGTATCTGTTATAACTACGTCTTTTCCTTTTATGGCTTTAAATTTATCATTGCTAATTTCTATCTTAGTCCCACTTTTTGAAGCCTCTTTTTGTGCGTAATCTAAAATCTCGCTATTTATACTATATGTTTTTGGCAGAGCTATTGCTATATCAAAGCCAAGTATGGCAGCTGCTATAAGCCAAGAATTACACATGTTATTGCTATCGCCTACAAAGGCTATTTTGCCTTCTTTTTTGTATTCTCTTATGGTTAGTAAATCTCCTAAAACCTGTGTTGGGTGGTATAAATCACTAAGTGCGTTTATAACAGGTGCCTTTGAGTATTTTGCAAATTCAAGTAAGCTTTCGTGTTTATTTACCCTAAGCATTACAAAATCAACCATAGAGCCTATAACCCTAGCCGTATCTTTTATAGGTTCTCCTCTGTTTAATTGTAAATCATTTGCGCTTAAAAACAAAGCCTTTCCGCCAAGCTCACTTATACCGAGTTCAAAAGCCATTCTAGTTCTAGTAGAGCTTTTTTCAAAAATCATAGCCAAACTCTTATCCTGCAAAAGCTTTCTTGGTGTTTTTTTAATACTAACAGCCATATCAATAAGCTTTATAATTTCTTCTTTTGTGTAATCCCTTAGGCTTAAAAAATGTCTCACTTCATATCCTTTAAAATTTTAGCCACTTCTTTTGAGTGATAACTTATGATAAGTCTTGCACCAGCTCTTTTGAAAGCAAACATTGTTTCTAAAAGAACCTTTTCATAATCAATAACTCCTAATTTAGCTCCAGCCTTTAAAAGAGCATATTCACCGCTTACATTATAAACGCAAATTGGCAGCTTTGTCTTTAAAGAAAGATCCTTTAAGACATCAAGATAGGCAAGGGCTGGTTTTATCATCAAAATATCAGCCCCTTGTCTCTCGTCCTCTAAGCTTTCAAGCAGGGCTTCTTTTGAATTTTTATAATCCATTTGATAGCTTTTTCTATCACCCTTGCTAGGACTTGACTTTGCTATCTCTCTAAATGGTCCATAGTAACTAGATGCAAATTTAGTAGAATAACTCATAAGAGGCATATTGTAAAAGCCATTTTCATCTAGGCTTTTTCTAAGCGTGTAAATAATGCCATCCATCATGCCGCTTGGAGCTATCATATCAACCCCGGCTCTTGCTTGCACTAGGGCTTGTTTTGCGCTTAGCTCTAAGGTTAAGTCATTATCAACCATGCCAGTTTTTAGGTCTAAAACTCCACAATGTCCGTGTTCTGTATATTCACAAAAACAAAGATCTGTTATTACAAAAAGATTTGGGAAGTCTCTTTTTATCTCTCTTATGCTTTTTGCTATCAAACCCTCATCATCTAAGGCATCGCTACCTATGCTATCTTTTTTATCATCATCTAAAACACCAAAAAGTATGATAGCTTTTATGCCAAGCTCTACAAGCTCTTTACACTCTTTTAGGATTTCATCTATACTCATTTGAAAGACACCGGGCATTGATGAAAGCTCATTTTTTATACCCTTGCCATCGACTACAAAAAGCGGATAAATAAAGTCTTTTATATCTAAAAAGCTCTCTTCTAACATAAATCTCAAAGACTCATTTAGCCTCAGCCTCCTAAACCTTTTAAACATGTATTTCCTTTTTTTAGTTATAATAATAAAAAATTATAACATAAAAAGGTTTTAAAAAATGGATATAAAAATTTCTGAGATAGCAAATTTACCTACGAGATTTGGAATTTTTAAAATTCAAAGTTTTAAGGAGGGTGAAAAGGAGCATTTATGTATCTTTAAGGGAGATTTGACAGGAGATGTAAATGTTAGAATTCACTCAGAATGTATAACAGGAGATACACTTTCATCTCTTAAGTGTGATTGCGGGGAGCAGTTAAATTTTGCATTAAAATATATACAAGAAAATACAGGACTTGTTATATATTTAAGGCAGGAAGGAAGGGGCATAGGGCTTTTAAACAAGGTAAATGCTTATGCCTTGCAAGATGATGGTTTAGATACCATAGAGGCAAATTTAAAGCTTGGTTTTAAAGAAGATGAAAGAAAATATGATATAGTAAATTTCATACTTAAACATTACAAGATAAGCTCCTTAAATTTAATGACTAACAATCCTTTAAAAATGAAAGGTTTAGGGCTTGATGTAGAGCTTAAGCAAAGAATTCCTATAAAGATACAATCAAATGATTTTAATAAGGATTATTTAAAAATAAAAGAAGAGAAAATGGGACATTTAGCTTGAATTTTTCCTCTATAAAAACAAACTTAAATTTTTTAAAATATTGTGATAATGAGGATTTTTTTAGAAAATTAAAACTTTATGAGGAGATATTTTTTGTTTACCAAAAGGTGCATAATATCTCAAATTATAAAAGCTTAGAATTAGAGATAATAGATAGCTTAAAAGTGCTTGATTTTAAAGATTTTGCCTTTGCAAAAACGATAATTGATGTTGGAAGCGGGGCTGGTTTTCCAGCTATTTTTTTAGCTCTTGTTTTAAATTCTAGCTTTTATCTTTTTGAACCAAATCAAAAAAAAGCAGCCTTTTTGTTTTTGGTAAAAAGCGAATTAGGTCTTGAAAATTTAATTATAAAAAAAGAGAGGATACAAGATAGCAAGGAGAATTTTAAGGCTGATTTAATAAGCTCTAGAGCCTTTAGCAAGATAAATGACTTACTAGGACTTTGTGTAAATTTTTACGATGAAAATAGCCTCTTTTTGCTTTATAAGGGAAGTAGATTAGAAGAGGAGCTAGAAAGTCTTAAAAATTACGAGATCTTTGAGTATGAAAAAAGAAAATACTGCTTTTTTAGCCCTCTTCAAGGATAAAATCTAAGACTAT
>CASFHJ010000166.1 GCA_949294425.1 uncultured Campylobacter sp. | reverse complement strand
AAATTTTAAAAATACAGATGAGATTATAGAAAGTATGGGAGAGGCAGATGTATTAGTTTTAGCTTCTATGGCTGGGATACTAGGAATTTTACAGGCATTTTATCTTTTGTTTTTGTCCTCTTTATTTGCACTTTGCTTTTTTATCTTTTTAAGGCTTTTTTTGATTAAAAACTACGAAATGCCTATGATACCATTTTTTTCGGTATCTTTTATTATCCTTTTAGGCTTTTTTCATGAAACTAGTATATAAATACATCTTAAATCAATTTTTAAGCACAAATTTATCTCTTTTTTTAGTTTTATTTTTGATAGTTTCTATGGTTTTTTTTATACAACTTGCAAGGGTAACTTCTAGCATAGAAATTTCTTTTTTAGATTTTTTAAAACTTTATAGCTTTACCATACCAAGAATAGTTCTTTTTACCTTGCCAATAAGTTTTTTTATATCACTTGCTTTAAGTCTTTATAGGCTTTCAAGGGAAAATGAAAGCATAGTTTGCTTTGCTTTGGGTTGCTCTCCCAAGCTTTTGGCTAGATTTTTTTTGAGGATAGCCTTTTTTATTAGCTTTATAATGTTACTTGTTGCTTTGTTTTTCATACCTCTTGCTTATTCTTTGCAAAATAACTTCATAGATTACAAAAAGACTCAGGTTAGTTTGCACTTAAAAACTGGGGAATTTGGACAGAACTTTCTTAACTGGCTAATCTTCATAGAAAAAGAAGAAAATTCAATATATGATAATATCATTATGTATCACCCGCCTAGCAAGGATTACAACAAAGAACAAATGATAATAGCCAAAAAAGGAGAGATATTAAGAGCTGAGCAAAGTATGTCCTTAAATTTATATGATGGCATGGTTTATGATTTTGATGAAAACAACACTTGGCGTGTAGGACATTTTGATAATATGTCTATAAATACGCTTTTACAAGGCTTTTCATCTCAAGATAAAAATTTTTACGAGTATTGGAAAGAAATGAATGAAAATGATAAAAGAGCTAAGGAATTTGTAATTTACGTGCTTATTTCCCTTTTTCCCTTGGCTTCTACTTATTTTGCCCTATCTTTTGGGCTTGTAACTTATAGATATGAAAAGGGCATTATTTATTTTGGAATTTTTCTTGTTATTTCTCTTTATTTTGGGCTTTTATCAGCCTTTTATAAGCCTCCACTTTTGTCTGTTTTTTTAATCTTTTTTTTATTTTTTATAGCCGGTATTTTTTATTTTAAAAAAAATACCTTAAGTAGGTACTAGCTTGAAATTAAAAATGACACTAGCTTATGATGGCTCTAAATTCTTAGGTTCAGCCACTCAGCCACATCAAAACACCATACAAGATAGATTAGCCAAAGCTTTAAACGCCTTTGGAATTGATAATAATGTGCTTTTTGCCTCAAGAACTGATAAAGGAGTGCATGCTTTAAATGCCGTAGCTTCTGTGGCTCTTAAATCATATAGTCTTGATTTAAAATATCTAAAAGATAGGTTAAATTTTTATATAAATCCTAGTATATATCTTAAAAAAATAGAGCTTGTTGATGATGATTTTGAAGTGAGGTTTCATGTAAAAAAAAGGGAATATAAATATATCTTTAATCACTCAAAATTTAGCCCCTTTTTATCATCTTATCATTTATTTTACCCAAAAATAGATATAAAAAGGGCAAATGAATTTTTGAAACTTTTTCTAGGTAAAAATGATTTTAAGCTCTTTCAAAAACAAGGTAAAAAAGATACCATAAGAACTATGTTTAAGGCTTATGCCTACTCTTATAAGCACTATACTATCTTTGTCTTTCAAGCAGATGGTTTTTTAAGAGGGCAAATAAGACTTAGTGTAAGTTCTATCTTAGCAGGGCTTGAAGGTAAGATAAGCAAGGAAGAAATCCTAGCACAAATAAAGGCTAAAAAAGCCTTTATCACAAAATCAGCCCCAGCTTGTGGGCTTTATTTAAGTAAGATTTATTATTAGTTTTATTTAAAGGTCGTGCCACCATCAACTATGAAGGTATGACCTGTTACCCAAGAAGCCTTATCAGAGCAAAGGAAAAGACAGGCTCCTGCTAGATCCTCGGGCTGTCCCATTCTATTTAGTGGGCTTAAATTTATAGTAGCTTGTTTAACTTCCTCATAGTTTGTAAAGGCTCTTAAAGCATCAGTTTCTATAGGACCTCCACTTACTACGTTAACTCTTATATTCTTATCTCCAAGCTCAGTAGCAGCGTATCTTGCCATAGCTTCAACCGCTGCTTTTGCTGTGCCGTGTCCTGCGTAGTTTTCTATGTGGACTAAATTTCCAGTAGATGATATTGATATTATGCTACCACCGCCTATTGCTTCCATTCTTTTTGCGGCTTGTTGAGCTCCCACTACAAAGGCATTTACCGTGGCTGTAAAGATATTATTTATACCCTTTGGTTTTAATTTCATAAATTTAGTATAGCCACCAACCACAGCTCTACCTGATATAATGGCATTTGATATGAAAAAATCCACTCTATCAAAATCCTTATCTATATCCTCAAAAAGCTCTTTATAAGTTTCTGGCTCTAATATATTAAACGCATAAGCTTTTGCTTTTATTTTATACTTTTCTTCTAGTTCCTTAGCTATGTCTTTAGCTAATTCTTTATTTGAGTTATAAGTGAAAGCTATATTTACTCCAGCTCTTGCAAATTCATATACTATAGCCTTTCCTATCCCTCTAGTTCCACCGCTTATAACCAGTGTTTTTCCTTTAAAAAAATCATTCATAATATTTCCTTATAAAATATCAATTTTATTACAAGAAGTCTTAAAAATTAATATAAAAAAAATAAATTTGGCAAATAAGAAAAATGATGCAAAAGCTCTACTATACAAAGAGCAAAAAGCCCAAAACTCCAGTTTAAGGCTCTTTTTAGTTCTCTGTGCAAAAATTCAGGTCTTACCTCTATTTTACTAGGATAATAAAAGCCAGAAAGTCTTGGAAAAAATCTAGCTGTTTTTTCTAGAAATTCCAAGTAAGCTTGACCGAATTTAGAGCTTAAAAATTGCTCTTCTTTTTTTATAGTGTAGTGATATACAATAAGAAAAAACAAGGCTCCTATTAAAAGTAGTATGAGTTGAGCCTTTATGGCCAAGAGTCCTAAAAAAGCTATAAAAGAAAAGAAATACAAGGGATTTCTACAGAGACTATAAGCACCATAATCTATAAATTTGCTTCCATCAATACCCTCATTTTTCATACCACCTATAAAGATAGTGGCGTAAATTCTGCCTATAATGCCTACAAATACCAAAAAAACTCCAAAAATTCTTA
>CASFHJ010000165.1 GCA_949294425.1 uncultured Campylobacter sp. | reverse complement strand
TTTTAAAGAATTTAAAAGGCATAAGATCTTTTAATTCTAAGTCTTGGATCAATAAAAAGCTTTTGCCTTTAGAGACAAATGAGTATTTTAAGGAGGGAAAATCTGGGCTTGTAAGTGGCTTTAAGATAGTAGCTAGGCTTGGGGATTTAAACACAAAGGACTATAATAAAATACTTTTTAAAAGAATTGGCCTTATACTTCCTAGTGGCTTAAGCCTTTATGCTAAGGTTTTAAATCCTTATAAGCACGAGGAAAGAAAGATTTATTATGAGATAGAAAATGAAGAAATTATTTTAAGTTATGATAAAAGCATAGCAAGAACTACCGGCACAGCAATGCCAGAGGCGGCTTTAAGTGGCTATGATGTATATCAAAGTAAGGCTATAGCTAACTCATCAAGCTTAGAGCTTGAATTTAGCCTTTCTAAGCCTGTTTTACTTAAAGGAGTAAGATGTGAGCAAGTAGGGCTTTTAAGTAAGGAACAGCCTGAGTTTTACAAGGAAGATCCTAAAATTTATCTTTATTTAAAAGATGAAAACGGGAATTACTTAGAAAATCATCAAAACTATCAGGCTTTGTGCGAAAATAATGATGTCAAGGCTATAAGCTTTGATGGGCTTTTCTTAGGATATAAGGCTTTTATAAAATCATGATAGATAAGAAGCTAAAAAATGAGATAAGGCTTTATTATGAAACGCATGATGATAGTATAAAAGAAGTTTCCCAGCGTTTTAATATACTTTATAGAACCTTAGCTCACTGGATAAAAAAAGAGGGTTGGCAAAGGGCAAAGGGGCTAAAAGACGTCTTTACTACAAATATAAAAAACGAGCTTGTAAAAAAGGAATTTGGAACTATAGTGGACGCAACAAGCGAGAAAATCAAGCAAAATATAAAGGCAAATTTAGGCGATAGCCTTTATAATGTAGATGAGTTAGTGCAAAAAAATATACTTGATAGCGTAAGTGATGAACTGCTTTTAAAGGCTATGGGAGTTTCTTTTTTGCAAAAAAATATGGCTTTAGGTGCACTAATAGCTAAGGACGAGCTTTTAAGAATGCTATCTTTAAGAAAGGATTTTAAGGCTGATCCCGTGCTAATAGCCTGTGCTGAAAAATTTGTATCCATACTTCAAAGTTTGCAAAAGAGCTTTTATGGGGAAAATCAAAGCTATTTAAACATAAACGCCTTAAATAAAACTAGCCTTGATCTAGATAAGCTAAGCGAGGAGGAGCTTTTAGAGCTTTTGTCAAAGGAGGAAAGTAAGGAGGCTTAGGGCTTTAGCCTTATAGCCTTTGAAGTCTAGCTCAAGCAAGAATAAGCATAGTTGGATTAATGCTTTTAAGCACTGGCTTTAAGCTAAACTAAGTTTGCCTTTCTTGCATCAGCTCATCGTAAGCTTTGGCCTTGATGTAATACTTTAAAAAGGGCTTTAAATACTTAGGATACTGGGTGTCTCCTGAGCCCCAATTATTCACGCTTTGATATGATAAATTTAAAACTTTGGCTAGTTCGTATTTGTTTTTAAACCCTGCTTCTTTGAAAAGCTCTCTAAACTCATCTTTTGTCATCTTAAAACCTTTAAGCCACCGCTTTACGCTCTAAGGCAAGGTTAAGCTTAAGTTTAGACTAAGCAGTGGCTAAGTATAATTTGTAAATTTTTTTTTAGTCTAAGTTTTGCTTTAGTATTTAGCTTTTAAATGCTAATACTAGAGCGGTTAAAGCGATTGTAAATACTATAACCTCAACCATACAAACTCCTTTCAGCCTTAGAACTGAAAGTCGCTTACTTAAGCTGGATTAATTATACTATTATTAGTATTAAATAATGCTTAAATGTTTAATAAATTCAAATTTTAAAAGGGCTTTAGGCTAAGCTTTACTAAGCAGTGGCTAAGTAAATGCGGAATTTTTTAGTCTAAGT
>CASFHJ010000164.1 GCA_949294425.1 uncultured Campylobacter sp. | reverse complement strand
AAAGCCCTTTACATTTTTTGTATTTGCTATCTTTAAAAATTCATAAATTCTTCCATATATATCATCAAAGCCAAGTCTTATATCAAAAGGTGGATCAAGATAAAGTATGATATTTTTTTCATCAAGTAAGCTAGGTAAAAGCAAAAAGCAATCTCCGTGCAAGATCTTGATATTTTCATCATCTAAGCTTTTGATATTTTTATAAGCTATCTTAAAAGCTTTTTCATCAAGCTCTATAGCATAGGCTTTTTTAGCGTAATTACTAAGAGCAGTAGCCGCCATTAAGGCGCTTCCAGCAAAGCATTCTATGAAGGTGCAATTTCTTATCTCATTTTGCAAGGTGTTAAAAACGCAGTCTCTTACTATAGACTTTGTGCTTCTTGTGGTATTTAAATCAGGTAAAACAAGCTTTTTTCCCTTAAATTTTCCAGAATTTATACTAGTAAAAAGTTTCATATTTTTTCATTTATGGCTTTTATAAGTCTTTGTTTTAGCGAAGTTATAGCCTTATCTATTTCATTTTCATAAGATATTCTAAACTCATTTGCTATTTTTTCTATCTTATCTTCTAGGCTTTTCTTTTTTTCCTCTGCTAATTTTAGGGCAAGTTCTTTTAAGGCTTTATCAAAGCTATATAAGGAGCTTAAAAGCTCTTCTTTGCTAAAGGGTATACTAAGGTGTGGGGAGTATTTATTTATTAAAAACTGGGGTTTATTTATATCTAGCTTTTCATCGCAAATGATAAAATCACAATCCTTTTTAAGCACCAAAAATTCTTTTAAAAAAAGTATCAGTGCTCTTTCTAAGATCAAATCTTTACATTCTATGGCTATTTTCATCTTTCATCTTTTAAGTGAGTTTTTTATATTATAGTAAATTTTTTTGTTTAAAGCTAGAAAAACACAGACAAAATATTTATATTTATTTGTTTGGGGTTTTGCTTTTGATATTATAATTTTTCAAAAAATTTAAAGGAGATAAAATGGGCAAAACTCTTATAATACTAGCTCACCCAGACATAAAAAACTCACGTGTAAATAAGGCTTTAAGTGAGGGTGCAGCCTTAAATCCTAGTATTAAAATACATGATTTATACGGCACTTACTCAGGTTTTGAATTAGATGTAAAAAAAGAGCAAGAGCTTTTAAAAGAGTATCCTAGCATAGTGTTTCAATTTCCTATATTTTGGTATTCTTGTCCTCCTCTTTTAAAAAAATACCTAGATGATGTTTTTGCATACGGCTTTGCTTATGGTGGCACAGGAACAGCTTTGCAAGATAAAAATTTTGGACTTGCCGTTAGTTTTGGAGATCATAAACAAGCCTTTGAAAAAAATTCCCGTGTGGGCTTTAGTGTGGATTCTTTACTTAAGCCTTTTCAAGCTAGTTTTAGATTTGTAGGCGGAACTTATATGGGTCATTTTGCAAGCTTTAGAGCCATGCCTGTTGAGGATGGCGGACTTAGCGATGAGGAGCTTAAAAAAAGGGTGGCAAAATACAAAAACTTTTTACGTAAATTCTAAAGCACTTGCCTAGAGAAAGAGGCTCTTAGTTTTGACTCTTTTTCTTAAAAGGCTTTCATAAAGAGGAAAAATGGCAAAAAATACTAGCATTTTTGAATGCCAAACTTGTGGAAAAACCAGCAAAAAATGGCTTGGTAAATGCCCAGAATGTGAGGCTTGGGATTCTTTTTTAGAGTTAAAAGAAAAAGAGTATAAGCAGCTAAATTCTTATAAAAACAACTCAAAAGCAAATGCTATTTGCATAGAGGACGTGCAAATAGAAAGCTACGAAAGACTTGACACCTTAGATGAGGAGTTAAATTTGGTGCTTGGAGGAGGCTTAGTTCTTGGCTCTTTGGTTTTAATCGGCGGAAGCCCGGGAGTTGGTAAGTCAACCCTGCTTTTAAAGATAGCTTCAAATTTAGCCAAAAACTCACACAAAGTTCTTTACGTAAGCGCAGAGGAAAGCAAAAGCCAGATAAAACTTAGAGCAAATAGGTTAGATGCAAATTCAAAAAATCTCTTTTTATTATCAGAGCTTTGTTTGGAAGATGTTTTAGAGGAGTTAAACAAGGATAAGTATGAAATTTTGATAATAGATTCTATCCAAACCATGTATTCTCAAAATATAAACTCAGCCGCGGGTAGCGTCTCTCAGGTAAGAGAGCTTACCTTTGAGTTAATGAAAATAAGCAAGGCAAGAAACATAAGCACCTTTATAATAGGACATATCACAAAAGATGGGGCTATAGCAGGACCTAGGGTTTTAGAACATATGGTTGATGTTGTGCTTTATTTTGAAGGAGACGTGGACAAGGAATTAAGGCTTTTAAGAGGCTTTAAAAACCGCTTTGGAAGCACTAGTGAGGTTGGCATTTTTGAAATGAGTGCTAAAGGACTTGTAAGCGCTAAGAATTTATCCTCAAAATTTTTTACAAAGGGCAAAATAAGCTCTGGATCAGCCCTAACAGCTGTTATGGAGGGTTCAAGAGCCTTGATAGTAGAAATTCAAGCCCTAGTTTGTGAGAGCTCTTATCCAAAGAGATCTAGCACAGGTTATGATAGAAATAGACTTGATATGCTTTTAGCCCTGCTTGAAAAAAAGCTTGGTATAGGACTTTCTCATTTTGATGTCTTTATAAATGTAAGCGGTGGGGTTAAGATAAGCGAAACGGCGGCTGATTTAGCAGTGGTTGCGGCTATAATTTCTAGCTTTAAAAATCGACCCTTAAGTAAGGAAGCCATCTTTATAGGTGAGCTTAGCTTAAACGGAGAGATAAGAGAGGTTTTTAATCTTGAAACCCGTTTAAAGGAGGCAAAAATGCAAAATTTTAAAAATGCCATAGTGCCAAGCAAAGCCTTTGAGCTTGATGGCATAAAATGCTTTGTTAGTACAGAATTAGCCCAGATGTTAGAGTGGATGTGAGCTTGATAGAATTTCTGCTTTTGAGTTGATTATTGCTAAGCAGTGTTCGTAATGAGCTGTGTTTAGCCCGTCTTTACTAGCTACGTTCCAGTTTCCATCAAGATGAATAGGAGTGCCATCTTTTTGACAAATCATAGGCTCTACGCAAAAAACCATGCCATTTTTTATCTTTTCTCCACTTTTTGAGTTAACACCAGCTTCTAAGTAATTTGGAATTTCAGGTTCGCAGTGAGGCTTAGATCCTATACCATGTCCGCAGTAACCCTTAAGAGGAACAAAGCCTCGTTTTAGTATAAAGTCCTCTATAGCCTTTGAAAGCTCCTTAAAACGCATGTCAGCTCTTATTATATCTATGGCGTAGTATAAGGCATCTTTAGCACAGGCGATTAAATCCTCGTCCTTTTTTGAAATTTTACCTATGGCTATAGTTCTTGCAGCATCTCCATAAAATCCGTCCTTAAAAGTGCCCACATCAAGCCCTAAAATATCGCCTTCTTTGAGCCTAGTATCATCTGGCACACCATGTATGCAAACCGAATTTAAGGAAGTGCAAATCGAGCCTTTAAAGCCATAAAGCCCTTTAAAAGAGGGTTTTGCACCCTGTTTTAGTATGAACTCATCAGCCATATCGCTAAGCTCTTTTAAACTCATGCCCTCCTTTGTATTTTGTTCTAAAAAATCAAGAGTTAAGGATACTATTTTATTTGCCTCTCTTAGTTTTTGTATTTCTTCTTTGTTTTTTATTTCTATCATCTTTTATCCCCTAAATTACCATGCTAAAATTTAAAGTTTCATCTTTGTTAAAAGAATTATATGCCTTGTTTCTATCTTGTATGCTAAGATTTTCTTTTGTTTTATCCTCTTTTTCTTGAGACTTTTCTTTAGCCTCTTCTTTTAATAAATCAGCACGAGCCTTTATTTCCATTTGCATAGCACTAGCTGCCACCTTGTAATCTTGAGGACTAGGATCGCTTGGAGCCATGGCAGCAGCTTGAATTTGTCTTGCTATGGCTATGCTTTCTTGAGGGGTTCTGCCCTCTTTCATAGAGATAGAAACCTCTCCAGCTATAGCATACATTTTATTATCAGGTCCCTTAGTATAGCTGTAAGTAACAGCTCCTGTTAAACCTCCACCAGCTGAAACATGTGCCATCTCATGTGCCCTTACTTCAGCATCTATGCTTTTTAGCTTTGCTACTTGAGTCTTTTCCTCAGGGCTTAGCTCTGTTTCATTTTTATTAATTTCTTTGGCATCACTTTCTTTAGAGTCTTTTTTGTTTGAAATATCGTAAGTATAAGTACTTACATTAAAGGCATTTACTTGCATATAAACTCTTTAAATTTTTTCTAAGATTATCTCTTTTTTTAGCTAAAATGTTTATAAAATTTAGAAAGGTTAGCCCATGTTTTATGAAAATGATAGCCTGTATTTAGAAAGGGAGAAATCTCAAATTCCTTGGATAAAAATTTTTACAAAAACAGCTTATAAAGAGCTTAGTCATTGTCCAAAATCCCTGCAAGAAGAGCTTTTTTATATGACGCTTTTTTGTGAAAGAGCCTTGCTTGATTTTTACAAGCCAGATAAGATAAACATAGCCTCTTTTGCTAATTATCTTCCTAGAATTCATATACACATAATGGCTCGTTTCAAAGAAGATGCCTTTTTTCCAGAATCCATGTGGGGTAAGCAGCAAAGAGAGCTTGTGGATTTAAAATTAAAAAGCTTTGAGGACTTTGTTTATTTTTTTAAGCAAAAGCTTAAAAAAGATGGTCTTAAATTTTAATATTAAGCCTACGTTTACTATAATTAAGTTAATATTAATTATTAAATTTAATTTAAACGGAAAGATTATGAAGAAAATATT
>CASFHJ010000163.1 GCA_949294425.1 uncultured Campylobacter sp. | reverse complement strand
TCTGTAATATTTGGTGTGTAAAATCTAGCACTTACCCAATTTGCATTCATCTCCTTTGCTTCCAAAACCCAGTATTTTCTAGTGTAAGGTTTGGAAAAATGTTCTGTAAAATACTCTCCATAAGAAGCCTTAAGCCAGTCTTCATAAGTTTTTATCTCTTTTTGTCTATAAGGATTTTCCACAAAGTCAGCTATGATTTTTACCTTTTCATCAGAGCTTAAGGGATAAAGATTGTTTTGTGCTGGGTGTTTAACCCAGGTGCCGTGATAGTAATTTGACATTCTAGGCGGTTTATGAGCTACAATTTCACAAGAAGAAGCAAAAAGTTCTTTTACATACTCATCTTTAGCAAAAGATAAGTGCGGAGCATAATCAAAGGTAAAATCCCCAAGTTGAAAGGAGTTGCAAAGTCCTCCTACTTCATTTTCTTTCTCAAAAATAGTCGCTTTTATGCCCTTTTTCTTAAGATGATAAGCCGCTGAAATTCCAGCAATGCCACCCCCCACAACGATATATTTTTTCATTATCACCTTTCTTAATCTAAGTTAAAATTCAAAGCTCTATGCACGGTTTTATCCATATCGTAGTATTTATAATCTCCAAGTCTGCCTAAAAAGCACACATTTTTAAGGGCTTTTGCCTCGTTTAGATAGCTTTGATAAAGAGCTTCATTTTCTTCATTTGGCACAGGGTAATATCTTTCATTAAGCCCATCTTCAAAATCGCAAGGAAATTCATAAGATATTATGCTTTTGTCTGATTTTTCCTTTAAAAAATGCTTGTATTCAACTATGCGGGTAAAATCGTAATTTTGCGGGTAATTCATCTGCGAAACAGATTGTAAAAGAGCCTCACTCTCAAGGCTTTCAAATACGAAAGTTAAGCTTCTATAAGGAAGTTTGCCAAATTTATACTCAAAAAACTCATCTATAGCCCCGCTAAAATAAAGCTTTTCATACTCTATACCGCAGTCTTTAAAATCAGTATTTAATCTTACTTCTATCAAGGGATGAGCTAGGATATTTTCTATCATCTTTGTATAGCCCTCTCTTGGTATGCCTTGGTATCTGTCTTGAAAATACCTATCATCGCGGCTTATATAAACAGGCACTCTAGCAGACACTGAAAAATCAAGCTCCTCAGGTTTTACTCCCCACTGCTTAACGGTGTAGCCTAAAAAAACCTTTTCATATATATAAGTGGCTAAAAAATTTAAATCCTCATCCTTAATCTTTTTAAGCTCCAAGATAGGAATTTTAGTATTAAAAGCAAAATTTGTAAGCAGTTTTTCCTCAAGTTTTCTAGCTAAAAATTTAGGAAAAACCTTGTGTAGGCTGTCTAGATTAAAGGGGATATTTACTTCCTTGCCATCAATCACAGCTCTTACTCTATGCATATACAAATGCCACTTAGTAAATCTACTTAAAAAGTCCCAAACCTCTTTTATATCGGTGTGAAAGATATGGGGACCATATTTATGCACGGTGATATTATCTTTTTTATAATCATAGACATTTCCTCCAAGATGAGCTCTTTTATCTATGACTAAAGAAGCCTCGTTTTTTTCTTCTGCTAGACGTCTAGCTATGATAGCTCCACTTAAACCCGCACCCACAATCAAATTTCTTGTTTTTTTCATCAAAATTTCCTATTATTTTCCCAATTCCAAGCACTTTTAAGTATATCTTTTATGTCTTTAAATTTTGGCTCCCAGCCTAGAATTTGTTTTGCTTTTTTATTGTCAGCAAAAAGCTTTGCAGGATCGCCCTCTCTTCTTGGAGCATAATTTATCACGCAGTCCTTGCCAGAAAGTTCTTTTGCAGCATCAATTAGCTCTTTAACACTTGTGCTTATGCCTGTGCCAAGGTTTATGCAACCGCTATATTTATGCAAATTCTCTAGCGCTAAACGGTGAGCTAATGCCAAATCCTCCACGTGTATATAATCTCTTTCGCAAGTTCCATCTTTGGTATCATAATCTGTGCCAAAAACATTTATAGCTTCAATTTCTCCTTTAATAGCCTTTAAAACTAGAGGAATAAGATGTGTTTCTGGCTCATGACTTTCGCCTATGCTGCCATCAATACTAGCTCCTGCTGCGTTAAAATAGCGAAGAGAGATGTGTCTTAGGGAGTAAGCCCTTTCATAGTCTTTAAAAATTTGCTCTATCATAAGCTTTGACCTACCATAAGCATTTATAGGTCTTTGGGGGTGGTTTTCATCTATTGGAGTGTATTCAGGCTCACCATAAGTAGCACAAGTGCTTGAAAAAACTAT
>CASFHJ010000162.1 GCA_949294425.1 uncultured Campylobacter sp. | reverse complement strand
AGAAGAAGATGAAAGAAAGTTTGTAGATAGCATTATAGGACAGAATTTATCAGTAAGAGAAAGTGAAAAACTCATACAAAATTCTAAGAATAAAAAAGATAAAAGCTTAGAACAAACTAAAGAGATAGACCAAGAAATTCTTATAGAGCTTAAAAAACTTAAAAATACTTTTGAAAAATTTGGTGTAAAATGTGTTCTTAAGGATAATAAAATAAGTATAATTGTAGATAATTTGGACAAAATTCAACAATTAAACAAAATATTAGACTAATTTTTATGAATTTTAAGCTTTTTCGGTTATAATAAAATCTTGATAAATTAAAAAATAAGGTGATTTAGATGTTTGATGACGTGCATTTATCTACTATCTTATCTACTATGTTTATATTTTTACTCATGATAGTAGTTCTTAACTCCATTTTATATAAGCCTCTTTTAAAATTTATGAGTCAAAGAGATGAGTCTATAAGAAGCGATGAAGCAAAGGTTAAACAAGACTTTGAAAAGGTTTCAAGTGTTATTGAGGAGCTTGAAAAAATAAAAAAAAGCACAAGAGAAGATATATTTCAAATAAAACAAAAAGCCCTTGAAAATGCTAGAGCTGAGGCTGAGGTAGAATTTAATAAAAAAAGACAGGAATTAGACAAGCAGATGTCTGATTTTTATTTAAATTTGGCTAAAGACAAAGAAAATTTAGAAAGAGAATTAAGAGCTCGTATACCAGAGTGGAAAAATGCTCTTAATACAAATTTGAAAAATATATAGGATCGCTTATGAAATTTTTACTCTTATTATTTATGCTATTAGCACCCTTATTTGCTGCTTCAAATACCTCTTCTGAGTATGATATACTTCCTAGGACTATAAATTTTCTTATTTTTCTTGCCATCATGTTTTACCTCTTAGCTAAACCTATAAAGGCTATGTATAACGCGCGTGTGCAAAAGATAGCAAATAGATTAGAAGATATACAAAAAAGAGTTTTAGAAAGTAAAAACAAAAGATTAGAAGCTGTTAAAAGATTAGAAGATGCTAAAAAAGAGGCTGATAATGCTATAGCCTTGGCACACAAAGAGGCTGAGCTTATGGCTAGTAAGATAAAAAATGACTTAAAAAATGATATATCAATCTTAGAAAAAACTTATGAAGAGCAACAAAAATATGAGCTTAGAAAGATGCAAAAAGATGTGGTTAGTTCTACCCTATCTCAAATTTTTGATGACTCTTTACTCAAACAAGATGATGTATTAAATATTATGCTTAAAAAGGTTTCTTAATGAATGATTTACTGGCTAAAAAGTATGCAAAAGCTATTTTAAGTAGAAATGATTCTGATGAATTTTATGTTTTTTTATCCTCTGTAAACCTTGCCTTTTCTCTACCTAAATTTAGAGAACTTTTGGCTTCTTATGAGATAAAGAAGGATAAAAAATTAGATCTTATTTTATCTTTTTTCAGTGATTTAAAACCCTCTTTTGTAAATTTTTTCAAAATTCTTTCTCAAAATTCAAGGCTTTTTTTGATACCTCTTATTTTAGATGAGCTGAGAAAGCAAAAATCTTTAAAAGAGCAAATTTATACTGGAACTATCCTTTCTAAAGAAGATGTTGATAGTTCTAAAATCTTTGAGCTTGAAAGAGCCTTGTCTAAAAAATTTTCTGTAAATATTAAGCTTGAAAGTAAAAAGTCAAATAATGATGGTTTAAAGATAAGTTTAGATGAGTTAGGATATGAAATATCCTTTTCTATGAAAAGTCTTCAAATGAAGATGAGTGATTATATACTTAAAACACTATAAGGAGAATTTTATATGAAAATCAAAGCTGATGAGATTAGCTCTATCATTAAAGAAAAGATTGAAAACTTTGACCTAAATATTGAAATAGAAGAAACGGGAAAGATTATTTCCATAGCAGATGGGGTCGCAAAGGTTTATGGTCTTAAAAATGTTATGGCTGGAGAAATGGTAGAATTTGAAAATGGAGAGAAAGGTCTTACTCAAAACCTAGAAGAATCCAGCGTAGGTATAGTTATACTTGGTAAAGGAGAGGGCTTAAAAGAAGGAAGTTCAGTAAAAAGACTTAAGAGGCTTTTAAAGGTTCCTGTTGGAGAAGCTTTGGTTGGACGTGTTGTAAATGCCTTAGGTGAACCAATAGATGCTAAGGGTAGCATACAGGCTAATGAATTTCGCTTTGTAGAAGAAAAGGCTAAGGGTATAATGGCTAGAAAAAGCGTTCATGAACCTTTACAAACAGGTATAAAGGCTATAGATGCTCTAGTTCCAATAGGTAGAGGACAAAGAGAGCTTATCATAGGCGATAGACAAACTGGTAAGACAACTGTAGCTGTTGATGCAATAATCAATCAAAAAGGGCAAAATGTTATCTGTATTTACGTGGCAATAGGACAAAAACAAAGCACTGTAGCACAGGTGGTTAAAAGACTTGAAGAGCATGGAGCTATGGAGTATACTATAGTTGTAAATGCTGGTGCTTCTGATCCATCTGCCCTACAATTCTTAGCTCCTTATACCGGCGTTACTATGGGTGAATATTTTAGAGATAATGCTAAGCATGCTCTTATTATTTATGATGACTTGTCAAAACACGCTGTTGCTTATCGTGAAATGTCCTTGATATTAAGAAGACCCCCGGGACGTGAAGCTTATCCGGGCGATGTATTTTACCTACACTCAAGATTGTTAGAAAGAGCTGCTAAGTTAAACGATGAGCTTGGAGCTGGTTCTTTGACAGCCTTACCTATTATAGAAACTCAAGCTGGTGATGTCTCTGCTTATATCCCTACAAACGTTATATCCATAACAGATGGACAAATTTTCTTAGAAACTGATTTATTTAATTCAGGTGTTAGACCTGCTATAAATGTCGGTCTTTCAGTATCTCGTGTGGGTGGTGCGGCACAGATAAAAGCTATCAAGCAAGTATCTGGAAATTTAAGACTTGATTTGGCTCAATACAGAGAACTTCAAGCCTTTGCTCAGTTTGCAAGTGATTTAGATGAGGTTAGTAGAAAGCAGCTTGAAAGAGGGCAGAGATTGGTTGAAATTCTAAAACAGGCTCCTTATTCTCCTTTGGCTGTTGAAAAACAAGTTCTTATAATCTTTGCTGGAACAAAGGGCTTTTTAGATAATATAGAGGTGTCTAAGATAGGTGAATTTGAAAGCGGTTTATATACCTTCATAGAGACAAAATATCCTGAAATTCTGGAGCAAATTCGCTCTAAAAAGGCTTTAGATAAAGACTTAGAAGATAAGGTCCACAAAGCCTTAAGCGAATATAGTTCATGTCATATTTAAGGGCTTTTT
>CASFHJ010000161.1 GCA_949294425.1 uncultured Campylobacter sp. | reverse complement strand
AAAAAAGACAAAGGTAAAAATGAGACATCTTATAAGCACCAAAGATCTTAGCAAAGATGAGGTTTTAGCTCTTTTTGATAAGGCTAGAGACTTCCTAGATGAAAGACCTAGAACCTTGCTTAAGGGCAAGAGTATAACTACTATATTTTTTGAAAATTCAACAAGGACGCTATCTTCTTTTGAAACTGCTGCAAAAAGACTTGATGCAAAGGTTTTAAGGCTTGATGTATCAAGGTCAAGCTCTAGCAAGGGAGAAACTCTTTTTGATACAGCTGCAAATTTAGACGCTATGAATCCAAATGCTATAGTGGTTAGACACCAGCATTCTGGCGTTCCAAGCTTTTTATCTAGGTATGTAAAATGCCCAGTTTTAAACGGAGGAGATGGCAAACACGCACACCCAACACAGGCTTTGCTTGATTTATTTACCATATATGAGCATTTTAAAGGAAATATTGAAGCTAAAAAGGTTTTGATAGTGGGAGATATAAAAAATTCAAGGGTTGCAGCCTCAAATATAGAGCTTTTATCTAGGTTTAATCTTGATATAAGCTTAGTTGCCCCACCTCATTTTATGCCAAATTTATCCCTAAAAAAAACGCATAAACTAAAAGAAGCCATAGAAGATGCTGATATAATAATAAGCCTTAGAACTCAAACCGAAAGGCATCAAAAGCAAATTTATGGCTCTTTGAAAGATTATGCTAAGGATTTTTGCATAAAAAAAGACCTGATAAAAGATAAGGATATTATAATCTTACACCCAGGTCCAGTGCATAGAAATATAGACATAAGTGATGAGGTTTTAGCTGATAAAAGATGTCTTGTTTTAAGACAGGTTAGTAATGGTGTAGCCATTAGAATGGCTGCTTTATTAAAGCTTATATTAGAAAATTAAAAGGAAAAAAAGATGAGTGCAAAATGGAATTTAAAGGATTTGTTTTCTAAAGATGAGGATTTGGATTTAAGACTTAATACTCTTAAAAAAGAGGCTTTAGCCTTTAGAAATACTTATGAAAATAAGCTTAAGGATAGTGATTTTGCTCTAGCCTTAAAAAAATACGAGCAAGTTTTAGAGGATCTAAGTCTTGTTATGACCTATGCTTTCTTGTCCTTTGCTAGTGATACTGATAAGGGATCTTTTTATGCAAGATGTGAAAATGAGTGCAAGGAGATAGAGGAAAATTTACTTTTTTTTGAGCTTGAATTTTGTGAGCTTGATGAGAATTTGGCTCAAAAATTTATAAATGAGTGTAAGGATTATTCTTTTTATCTTTCAAATTTGCTTAAAAATAAGGAGCATAACTTAAGCAAAAAAGAAGAAAGAATAATTCTTTTTTTATCCAGCACAGGAGCAGATGCCTTTTCAAGACTTTTTGATGAAAGCTTAACAAGGATTAAGGTTAAATTTGATGGAAAAAAACTTGGCATAGAAGAGATCTTAAGCAAACTTTATAGTAGCGATAGAAAGGAAAGAAAAAAGGCAGCTAAAAATTTTAGCAAGGAGTTAAAAAAGAATTCTTCCTTACTTGCTTATATACTAAACATGATAAGAGCCGAGCTTAAGACTACTTCAAAGCTTCGTTCTTATGAAAATGCCGAGCAAAGAAGACATATAAGCAATCAAATCTCACAAAAAAGCGTTGATTCTTTGATAAGAGTAAGTGAGGCAAATTTTGATGTGGTTGCTAGGTATTATAAAAAGAAAAAGCAAATTTTAGGCTTTAAAGAGCTAAAAGATTATGATAGATACGCGCCTATAGGAAAGGATTTTTCCCTATCTTATGAAGAGGCACAAGACATAGTTTTAAAAGCCTTTTATGATTTTTCTGCTGTCTTTGGGGATATAGCAAAAAATGCCTTTACTAAGTCATGGATAGATGTTTATCCTGATCCTAAAAAAAGAGGAGGAGCCTTTTCTCACTCTGCCGTTAAAAAAGCACATCCTTACGTACTTTTAAACTATACAAATAAAAGAAGAGATTTATTTACCTTAGCACATGAGCTAGGTCATAGCATACACCAAAGCCTATCTTATAAGGTTTCTTTCTTAAATCAAGACACACCCTTAACCACTGCTGAAACTGCTTCGGTTTTTGCTGAAATGCTTGTCTTTGACTATATCAAAAAAAACCTCAAAGACGAGGAGCTTTTGGGGCTTTATGCTGCTAAGATAGAGGATATTTTTGCCACTCTTTTTAGGCAGATAAATTTTACCACCTTTGAAAGAAGAATTCATTCCTTAGATGGCGAGTTATCAGTTGATGAATTAAGCAAAATTTGGTATGAGGAAGGCTCTAAAATGTTTAAAGATAGCGTTAAGCTTTCTAAGGATTACAAATACTGGTGGGCTTATATACCACATTTTATACATAGCCCATTTTACTGCTATGCTTATTCTTACGCCCAGCTTTTGGTTTTAGCTCTTTATGGACTTTATAAAAATGATGATGAGGGCTTTAAAGATAAATACATAGCCCTGCTTTCAAGCGGGGGCAGCAAGGCTCCTAACGAGCTTATAGCTAGTTTTGGTTTTGATGTGGATAGTGAGGATTTTTGGCAAGTGGGTATGAAAGAGATAGAAAAGCTTGTAAATGAATTTATGGAGCTAGATGGTGCTAGATGAGTTCTTAAAAGATAAAGACTTTGGCGATATTATGCTTTCAAACTGCTATGAGCTTTTGTTATTATTAGTGCAAAAATCCAGAGCCTTTCATCTAATATGCGATACTAACTTTGTAAAATACAGCCCTAAGCTTCCTAAGGGCTATATAGATACAAGTCTTTCTTATATAGTTTTTTACATTTCAGATGAAAGTGTCGCTTCTTTTTACTTTGATAAAGAAAGACTAAGTTTTGAGGCTTGTTTTGGAGAGGATAACTTTGTAAGCTTAGTTTCTTTAAGTTTAAAAGGCATAAGTAAAATTCAGCTTCAAAGAGATATTATCTTTACAAATCCTGCTATTTATGAAAAAGATGAGGAGGATCTTTTGCAAGATTCTATAAATGTCTTTCTTAATAATCCAAAAAACAAAAATATCTTTAAAAAATGAAGATCTTAAAAGATTTAAATGAGAGACAACAAGAAGCAGCAAAGCATATAGATGGAGCTTTGCTTATCTTGGCTGGGGCTGGTTCTGGAAAGACTAAAACTATAACTACAAGACTTGCTTATCTCATAGATGAGGTTGGCATAAGCCCTAATAATACGCTTACTTTAACCTTTACAAACAAGGCTGCTTATACTATGAAGCAAAGAGCCTTAGCTATGATGAAAAGCCCTTACACTCCCTTGCTTTGCACCTTTCATAAATTTGCACTTTTATTTTTAAAACTTCACATAGATAAGCTTGGTATTAAAAATTCATTTAAAATTATAGACGCTGATGATAGTAAAAAAATTATGAAAGAGCTTTTAAGTCCTGAGCTAAACCTTAGCCCAGTTCAAGCTTGTGAGATGATTTCAAATTTCAAAAATAGCCTAATAAGCGTAGAAAGATCTTATGAACTCTTAGAAAAAAATATAAATACAAAGCTTTTTAATAGTAAGTATATAAAACTTTACGAACTTTACGAGCAAAGCCTTAGAAAATATTGTTTCTTAGACTTTGATGACTTGCTTTTGCTAAGCTACAAGCTTTTAAAAAGTGATGAGATTTTTTCAAGTGAGCAAAGTAAAATTTATAATTATATAATGGTTGATGAGTATCAAGATACAAACACATTGCAATATGAAATTTTAAAGCTACTTTGCAAAGAGCATTCAAACTTATGCGTGGTTGGAGATGATGATCAAAGTATTTATTCTTGGAGGGGTGCTAAGATAGAAAATATCTTAAATTTTAGCAAGGATTTTAAAGATGCTAAGGTGGTAAAACTAGAGCAAAACTACCGCTCAAGTGGCAAAATTTTAGAGGCTGCAAATAATTTAATATCAAATAATACTCAAAGAATGGGTAAAAGTCTAATAGCCACAAAGGAAAAAGGCGATGATATAGTGCTTTTGCAAAGCGATGATGATAAGGAGGAAGCTCAAAAAAT
>CASFHJ010000160.1 GCA_949294425.1 uncultured Campylobacter sp. | reverse complement strand
AGTATATAAATCCTGAAATCATGTTTAATCATCAAGGCAAAAAACTAAGCAAAGAAGATGTTTTGTATGAACAAAATAGTGTGGGTGTTTCTATTTTTGAGATAGAAAAAAAGGGAGATTTTTACTCAGTAGTGCTTGACTCTAAATATAATAGAAGAATAACAGCACACAGCAAGATAGCAGTTAGCGGTGATGCTAAAAAAGCTGTGCTTGGCGAGGAGAGCTTTGTGTATGGCACCTTAAATAACTGCGCAAATGGTCAAACTCCTTGGGGCACTTATCTTACTTGCGAAGAAAATGTAGATGATTTTTTTGGTTCTTTAAGTTCTGATTTTAAGGCTAATAAATCCTTAAAAAGATATGGTTTTGATAAAAAAAGCATTTATGGTTGGGAAAAATTTGATGAAAGATTTGATTTGGCTAAAAATCCCAAAGAGGCAAATAAATTTGGCTGGGTTGTTGAAATAGATCCTTTTAATAAGGACTCTATACCGGTAAAAAGAACCTCTCTTGGTAGGTTTAAGCACGAAAATGCCGAGCTTGTTGTAGATAAGGACGGAAGCGTTGCTGTTTATATGGGCGATGATGAAATAGATGAATTTTTATATAAATTTGTAAGCAAACATAAGTATAAAAAGGGTGAAAAAAACGACAAGATCTTAGATGAGGGAAGCTTGTATGTAGCTAAATTTCACGGCGAGGCTAATGATTTTAAAGGAGTTGGAGAGTGGATAGAGCTTAAATTTGGAAAAAACAACCTAAATGAAAGCACAGGTTTTCACTCACAAGCAGATGTGCTTATAAATGCTAGACTAGCAGGTAGCGTTGTTGGTGCAACTCCTATGGATAGGTGCGAGTGGGTGGCTCATAATGAAAAATCAAGTGAACTTTTTGTAAGCCTTACAAATAATAAAAATAGAAAAGAAGCAAATGCCGCAAATCCTAGAGCAAAAAATATATACGGACATATCATAAAATTCTGGCATAAAAATAGCCATAAGGATACTAAGTTTTCTTGGGAAGTTTTTGCCTTAGCTGGAGAGCCAGAAAAACAAAAGGGTTTAAAAAAGGGTTCAAATAATATCACAGCACAAAATAAATTCAACTCACCAGATGGGCTTAAATTTGATAAATACGGCAGACTTTGGATACAAACTGATGGAAACTACAGCGATGAGGGTGATTTTGAGGGAATGGGAAATAACTGCATGTTAGCAGCTGATCCTAGAAGTGGGGAGATAAAAAGATTTTTAGTTGGACCTGTTGCTTGCGAGATAACAGGTCTTGCTTTTAATGATGATAATACCATAGCCTTTGTAGGTATTCAGCACCCCGGAGAAAGGCTAAATAAGTCAAATTTTCCTTACGGCAAAACGCCAAGATCAAGTATAGTTATGATAAGAAAGCTTGATGGAGGAGTTATAGGAACTTAAGCTTATTTATGTTTTGTTTCTTAAGATATAGTATCATCTAAGAAAAAAAATGAAAGGATAAAATAATGTTTACATTCGAAGAAACACTACATAAAAGGTTTGCTTGTAAGGCTTTTAAGCAAGAAAGTATACAAAAAGATGACTTAGACTTTATCTTAGAAGCTGGACGTTTAGCGCCTAGCTCTTGCGGTTTTGAGCCTTGGAAATTTGTGGTTATAAGTAAAAAAGAGGACAATGAGGCTTTAAGTAAAATTTGCTTTAATCAAGAAAACGTAGCCACTGCAAGCCATAATATCATCATTTTAGCAAGGACTGATTTACAGGCAAAAGATGAGTATATTAAAAAGCAAGTAGGTAGATTTTGCTCTCCTGATGAAAATAAGGAAAAATTCGAGCAAGTTGTAGGTGCTTATACCTATGCTACGAATTCTATGAGTGAACAAGAGCTTTATGCCTATGCTAGTGCTCAGTGCCATTTAGCTATTATGCAAATGGCTACTGCTGCTATGGTTAGAGGGATTGACTCTTGCATGATAGGTGGTTTTGAAAAGGATAAGGTAGATGAGTACTTAAAGCTTAGCCACCCTTTTCAAACAGCTGTTATATTAAGCCTTGGTTATAGAAAAGATGAACCAAAATACAAAAAACAAAGACTTAGCATACAAGAAGTAGTTGAGTATAGATAAAAGATGTCCTAGTTTAAACTAGGACAAAATTTAGCTTGTTTTATTATTAATATCTCTTATATTTAAAATAAAAGTTTTAAAAAATAATTTTAAATTTCAACTTTGCCCTTAATTTTGTGCTATAATCTAGGAAAAATTAAGGTTTTTCTATGCTTTTTTTAGATGTGCAAGGAACTTTACTAAGCGATGAGGATAAGTCTTTAATAAAAGGAGCTAAAGAGCTTATAAAATACTTAAATTCAAATCTTATCCCTTACGTAATCATCACAAATAACACAAAAAAAATATCTCTTTTAAGGGAGTTAAGAGCCTTAGGGCTTGAGATAAAAGATGATGCTTACTTAGATCCCTTTTCTGTGCTAAAATCTTTTATAAAACCTTGCAAGGTGGCAGCTTATGGAGCAAAAGCCTTTTTACAAAGCTTAGAAAGCCTAGGTTATGATCTTGATTACAAAGAACCAGAAGCTGTTTTAATAGCCTCTTATGATAATTTTTCTTTTTCTGATTTTGCCTCTATGATAGAATTTGCAAATTCTGGCACAAGGATAATAGCCATGCATGAAACTAGCATTTATAAGAAAAATAATAGATCTTATCCCGGAGTTGGTAGCATTATGGCTATGCTTACTTACGCCAGTAATTGCAAATACGAGGTTGTAGGAAAACCAAGCAAAGCCTTTTACAAAGAGGCTTTATCCCTGCTTAGAAAGCAAGATAAAAATGCTGATTTCAAAGATATTTTAATAATTAGCGATGATTTTAAAGGAGATCTTGTAAAGGCTAAGGATTTAGGTATGAAAACGGCTTTGGTTTTAAGTGGAAAGATAAAAGATAGTGAAAATTTGGATAAGGATAAGTTAGATTTTGTATATTTAAATGTAAATGAATATTTAAGGGAAATAAATGAAAAGCATAGATAATTTAAGACTTAAGATAGATAATATAGACGATGAAATTTTAAAATTATTAAATCAAAGAATGGAATTTGTAAAGGAGATAGGAGAGATAAAGCAAAGCACGCAAAGCTCCATATACAGACCAGAAAGAGAAAGAGCCATAATAGCAAGGCTTAAAAACAAAAATAAAGGACTCTTAAATCAAAACGCCATAGAAGCTATTTATCAAGAGATATTTGCCGTTTCAAGGAATTTAGAAATGCCTCAGTGTATAGCTTATTTAGGACCTGAAGGAACATATACTCATCAAGCAGCAAGAAGCCGTTTTGGTGCTATGAGCTCATACATAGCCTTAGGAACTATAGAAGATGTCTTTAAAGAGCTTGTAAACAAAGAGGCAAATTACGGAGTAATACCCATAGAAAATAATACAGAAGGAGCTGTGGGAGCTAGTTTGGATTGTCTTGGTAAGTATCAAGATATAAAAATTTTTGGCGAAATTTATATGGATATACATCATTCTTTTGTAAGCATAAACGAAAATTTAAAGGAGATAAAAAAGATTTATTCTCATCCACAGGGCTATAATCAATGCCTAGCTTTTTTAAAAAGCCATAATTTAGCTAGTATAGAATTTATACCCTCTAAATCTACAGCACAGG
Source organism: uncultured Campylobacter sp. (assembly GCA_949294425.1). Classification (GTDB taxonomy): domain Bacteria; phylum Campylobacterota; class Campylobacteria; order Campylobacterales; family Campylobacteraceae; genus Campylobacter_D. Next base: position 4,424 of record CASFHJ010000160.1, on the reverse strand, counting down.
CAGCTTATCTAGCCTCTCAAGATAAAAATGCCGCAGCTATTTGCTCTAAGATAGCCGCAAAGCTTTACAATGTGCCTATACTTTTTAGCAAGATAGAAGATAACTTAGCGAATCGCACTAGGTTTTTAATACTTAGCGATATAAAGCTTTCTAAAATGCCAAATTGTAAGACCTCTATCCTAGCAAAAACCAGCCACAAACCGGGTGCTTTAAGTGAGCTTTTACTAGCCTTAAAAAAAGAGGATATAAATTTAACAAAGCTAGAATCAAGACCCATAAAATCTAAGGATTTTTTACATAGTTTTTACATAGATTTTGACGGACATATAGATGATGAAAATGTGCAAAGAGCCTTAAAGGACGTGGATTTTGTCTGGCTTGGATCATATTTATGTGGAGATGAAAATGAATTTTAATGCCTACTTACAAAACTTACCACTTTATGAGCCGGGAAAGGATATACAAGCTGTTGCAAATGAGTATGGACTAAAAAGTGTAGTAAAGTTAGCAAGTAACGAAAATGCTCTTGGCACAAGCTTAAAAGTGATAGAAGCTATAAAGCAAAACGCCCATTTAGTGCACTTATATCCTGATGATAATATGAGCGAGTTAAAAGAAAAGTTAGCACAAAAATATGAGCTTAAGATTTCAAATTTAATAATAGGCGCAGGAAGCGATCAGATAATAGAGTTTTTAAGCCATGCCAAGCTAAATTCACAAAATGCCTATCTTCAATGCGGTATTAGCTTTGCTATGTATGAAATTTACGCAAAACATTGTAGGTCAAGAGCTTATAAAACAGAGTCTAAAACGCATAATTTAAAAGAGTTAAAAGATCTTTACAAAAGACATAAAGATGAGATAAAGCTTGTTTATCTTTGTCTACCAAACAATCCTTTAGGAGAGTGTTTAGACAGAGACGAGGTTTATGATTTTATAAGCTTTTGTGATAAGGATTGCATAGTAGCTTTGGATTGTGCTTATAATGATTTTGCAGCCTTTAAGGATAGCAAAAAAAAGATAGAGGCTAAGGATTTGATTGCAAATTTTAAGAATGCTATTTATCTTTCAACCTTTTCAAAGCTTTATGGTTTGGGTGGTCTTAGGGTTGGTTATGCTGTGGGTGATGAGGATATTATACAAAATCTTTATAAGATAAGAGCTCCTTTTAATGTCAGCAGTCTTTCTTTAAAAGCAGCAGTAGCAGCATTAAGTGATGAGGACTTTGTTAAAAAGAGCTTAGAGATGAATTATAAAGAGATGAAAAGATATGAGGATCTTGCTAATAATTTTAATATTTCTTACATAGATAGCTACACAAATTTCATAACATACATCTTTGAGGAAAAAAATGCCAAGGATTTGTGCGAAAAATTGCTTAAAAAAGGTATAATAATAAGAAATCTGCAAAGTTATGGTATGAATGCTGTGCGTATAAGCATAGGCAAAAGCGAGGATAATGATAAATTTTTTGATGAATTTTCCAAGCTTTATTTGCTTTAGATAGAGGGTTTTATGGAAGAATTTAAAAATATGCTACATCAAGTAGGGCAGCTATTTCAAAATTTAAGCAAAAGACAAAAAATAGTTATAGCAGTTTCACTTGTAGCGGTTATAGCCTTTTTGGTGTTTTTAGCTCTTTATAGAAGTTCAGGCTCTAGTGCTTCAAATTCTTACGCTGTTTTGGTTGAAAACGCAGAAGCTAGTAGTGCCTCAGCCATAGTTACATACTTAGACCAAAACTCCATACCTTACACCATACAAAATGAAGGCACTATTCTAGTTCCAAGAGAGCATGTTTATAGGCAAAGAATGGCTATAGCAAGTGAGGGGCTTATAAAAGATTCTAAGATGGGCTGGGAGGGCTATGACCAGCTTCAATTTGGTGCCACAGATGAAGAACAAAGAATTAAATTCCTAAGAGCCTTACAAACAGAATTAGCAAGAACCATAGAAAGCCTAGAGCCTATACAAAGGGCAACAGTTCACATCTCCATGCCAAAACCTAGCGTTTTTACGGAAAGACAAACTCCTCCTGCTGCCTCTATAGTGCTTAATATAAAAGAAGGCTTAAAGCTTACCAGAAAGCAGGTTGATGGTATTAAAAATATCATAGCATCTGCAGTGCCAAAGCTAAATTTACAAAATGTAAAAATAACAGATCAAAACGGGATCATGCTAGATGATGAAGGAGCTTATGAAAGCGATATAATAGCAGCCCAAATAAAATACAAAAGAGATCACGAGCAAGAATTAGAACAAAAGATAATAAATACTCTAGCACCCTTTGCTGGAGGGCTTGATAGGGTTGTTGCAAATGTAAATATAGAATTTGATTTTTCAAAGATGAACTCACAAAGTGAAGTTTATGATCCAACAACGGTTATAAGAAGTGAGCAAACCTTAAATGAGGAAAGAAAGGGAAGAAAAGATCCAGTTATCCAAGGAGTTCCCGGAGCTGTATCAAACATAGGTCCTGTCGAGGGCTTAAATGACGATGGCTTAACTGAGGAATACAAAAAGAATCAGGTAACAACAAATAACGAAATTTCAAAAACCATAACAAATGTAGAAAAGTCCTTTGCTACTATAGTAAGAACATCAGCTGCGGTTATGATAGACGGCAGATACCAAGATAGAACAGATGAAAATGGAAATACAATAAGTGAGTATGTGCCTTTAAGTCAGGCAGAGCTTCAAAACATACAAAATTTAGTGCAAAGAACCATAAACTACAACGCCGCAAGAGGCGATGAGGTTAGCATTAGCAATCTTGAATTTAGAAGACCTGATGTTAAGGTTGAAAGCAAGGTGCAAACCTTTTACTCAAGATTCATAGAACCATTTATACCACCTGTTAAATATTTCATAGCAGCCATTTTGCTATTTATTTTCTACAAAAAAGTAATAGCTCCTTTCACTCAAAAAATGTTAGCAGATATAGAATCTGCTGAGGAAGAAGCACAAAGAGAACTTGGTCCTGTTGATGATGCTGAAGATGCTTTGGAAAAATTCAATGCGGCTAGAAAAAGAGTTGAAGAACAGCTTGGCTTTGGGGATGGAATAAATGAGGACGCTTTGCAGTATGATGTCTTGCTTGAAAAGCTTAAAGCCTTGGTAAATGATAAGAGTCAAGAGGTTGCAACCTTACTTCAAACCTTGGTTGAAAACGACACAGAATATAATGAAAATAGGGATATTTAATGATTAAGCTTAGCGAAGAACAAAAAATGATCTATGATGATCTTTCCATGCCAGAAAAGATCGCTATTTTTTTGATACAGCTTGGAGAAGATACTACCACCGTTTTGTTCTCGCATATGGAAATAAATATAATCACTGAGGTATCTCGTTACATAGCTATGGCTAAACAGGTTGATAAAACCGTTGCCACAGCTGTTTTGGAGGAGTTTTACACCCTCTTACAATCAAATCAATACATAAAAAGTGGCGGCTTAGAATACGCAAAAGAAATTTTATTTAGAACCTTTGGTCCTGATATAGCTAATAAGATCTTAGAAAAGCTTACAAAAAGTATGGAAAATAATCAAAATTTTGCATACTTAGCACAGATAAAGCCTCAACAATTAGCTGACTTTATAGTAAAAGAACACCCTCAAACCATAGCACTTATACTAGCTCATATGGACTCCATACATGCGGCTGAAACCTTGGAGTATTTTAGCGATGAATTAAGAGCAGAAGTTGTTATAAGAATGGCTTCTTTGGGAGATATTTCCCCTTCTATCATAAAAAGAGTTTCTGCTGTGCTTGAAAGTAAGCTTGAAAGCCTCACATCTTACAAGGTCGAAGTTGGTGGTCCAAGAGCAGTTGCTGAAGTGCTTAATCGCTTAGGTCAAAAGGCTTCTAAATCAACCATAACCTATATAGAGCAAAGTGATGAAAAACTAGCTGAAACCATAAAAGATTTAATGTTTACCTTTGATGATATTTCTAAGCTTGGCACTCAAGCAATTAGAGAAATTCTAAAGGTGGCTGATAAAAAAGATCTTATGGTTGGTCTTAAGGGTGCTAGTGAGGATTTAAAGCAAAAATTCCTTTCAAATATGTCCTCTCGTGCTTCTGAAGCCTTTTTGGAGGAAATGGGCTTTTTAGGAGCTGTGCGTGTAAGAGATGTGGAAGAGGCACAAAGAAAGGTGGTAGAGGTGGTGCAAAAGCTTATAGAGCAGGGCTTAGTTCAAGCTGGTGATGGCGATGAAATGATAGAGTAAGAATATGAGAAAAAACACAAATGTAATCTCTCAAACAAACTCAAATTTACACGTTATAGATAATTATCATTTCAAGGTTATGTCTGAATTTTCAAGTGAGCAAGAGCAAATTTTAAAACAAGAGCAAAATACTAAGAAAGAAGAAAAAGTTGAGAGTAATGAGCAAGAACAAGCTAGCGAGCAAGTTCAAAG
>CASFHJ010000159.1 GCA_949294425.1 uncultured Campylobacter sp. | reverse complement strand
TAAATTCATAAGCTGATCAAGCCTTTTTACATCAACTCTTATGGTTTGCTCCATAGCAGCAGGATTGCCTGAGCCTTGGGCTGGAAGCTTGGTGGTATTAGCTGTTGCTGTGGACTTAGGAGCAGCTTGTGCATTTACCTGTGTTTGTGAAGCAGCTGCCTTTGCCTGTCTTCTAGCCTCATCTTCAGCTTTTCTAACCTTTAAAAGCCTCTCTATTTCGGCTTCAATCTCAGCATCGCTTAGGCTATTTACATCTACTTCCTCTGCCTTATTTTCAGGCTCTACTTGAGGAAGACTTTCTTCTTTTTTGCTTTCTTTAGGTTCCAAATTAGCAGAGCTAACATTGCCTTTTTCAGAAATCTCTGTCAATTTCGCACAAATAGGATCTATGTCCATGCCTATGCTAGTATCGTTACCATTGTCTCTAATGCACTTCAACAAGGTCTTCATCTTATCTATAGACTCTAGGACAACGTCCATTATATCAGGCGTTATCTTAAGCTCACCATGTCTAGCTTTGTTAAGCACGTCCTCCATGTGATGCGTAAGTCTAGTTAAAATATCAAAATTCAAAAAGCTTGAAGATCCTTTAACTGTGTGAGCGACACGGAAAATACTATTTAAAAGCTCCAAATCTTCTGGGTTTGCTTCAAGCTCTACTAAATCATGATCTATTTGATCAACAAGCTCAAAAGCCTCGACCAAAAAATCTTCAAGTATTTCTTGCATATCTTCCATATCTCTTACCTCTGCTCGTGTTCTTTGATTATTCTAATAATCTCGCTATAAAATTCATTTGCGTTAAATTTAACCAAATATCCCTCTCCGCCTGACTCTTGTATACCTTTTTCACTCATAAATTCGTTTGATAATGAGGAGTTAAAAATCAAAGGAATGCTTTTAAAGACAGGATTTTCCTTGACCTTGCTAGAGAAGTGAAAACCATCCATTTTAGGCATTTCAACATCACTTACTATTATCTTTAAGTGCTTGGATATATCATTTCCATAAGTTGCATACATCTCATTTAATTTATTAAGAGCTTCTAGTCCGTCCCTTGCCTCAACTACACTCAAGCCGATTTTTTGCAACATCTCCTTAACTCTTCTTCTAGCAGTTGTGCTATCATCTACAGCTAAGGCTATGCCACTTAGTCTTTCCAAGCTACCATAATCTATCTCTGTTCTAGGAGTGTAAATTCCAAGCTCTTCTATGATGCCTTCTAAGTCAAGTATGAGTAAAACCTCGTCATTTTCTATGCGAGTAACCCCTGTTATCTTGCTCTTATCAAGTGAGCCTTGTCCGCCTGAAAAAGCAGCCGGTTCTATATCTTTCCAGCTTATGCGACGAATTCTTTTTGCCTCATGCACTATGAAACCTATAAAAACATTACTAAATTCAGTAATTATTACTCTTGGCTTTAGCATAGCACTTTCTGGCTCTTTGATTTGCATCCATTTAGCAAGATTTACCACAGGTATAACCACTCCACGAAGATCAAAGATACCTTCTATGTAAGTAGGAACACCCGGTAGTTCAGTCAAAGCAGGAATTTTTATTATCTCCTTAACCTTGGAAACATTTACTCCATAAATTCCCTCATAAACCTCATCTTCACCCTGTCTAAATATACGAAAATCAACAAGCTCCATTTCATTTGAGCCAGTTTTTACGATTTTGTTATCTAGCATATTTTCACCTTTAAATTTTTAAAAACTAAAAAATTTGCATCTTTTAAGGCAATTCTACTACAAAAAAACTTTCCTTATATGCAAAACTATCCAAATTAAAATAATATTTCCCCTCCTCATTTAAAAGAAAATTTTGATGATAATGTCCCTCTAAAACTAAACACTCATCACACTCATACCTAGCATATCTAGTCCTTGCCATATCGTAAAAATCATCTATAACATAAAATAAATTCTTACTTAGCTGCTTTTTTTTGATTTTCTTACTTATATGATTTTTACTAAGCCTATCTAATAAATTTAAAAATAAAAGTAAAAAGTGAGATCTAAGGCTTCTTAAAAAAAAAGATAAGATAGGCTTTAAAAATATATCTCCATGTGCTAAATAAAGTCCATTGACACCCTTAAATTCAAAGCTTTTAAGCTCTTTATCTAGGGTTTTTTGAGTGATTTTTATATTTTCTTTGGAAGATAAAAAAAGTGCTTGTTTTTGTATGGGAAAGACCTTAACTTTTTTAAAAAATTTAGCTAAGTTAAAATCATGATTGCCCTCTAAATAAATTACCTCAATTTCAGTAGCAAGCTCTTCTAAAAGCTTTATATAGGGCTTTGCAAAATGATGGGTAGACTTTATCTCATAAATAAGTAAGTCAAAAATATCTCCCATTAATATAAGTTGAGAGCATTTTAAATCCTTATTTTTTAAAGCCTTTAAAAACTTGTAAAAGCCCTTTCTTTTTTCATTTTCATGGGCATCAGCTACTATGATAGCTCCATCTTTTAAGCTTAAAATTTTAATTCCTCATATTTTATAGATAAAATTTCAAACTCACTTTCTTTTTGAGGTAGACGAAGTTTAAAATCATCTCCTTCTTTCTTGCCTAACATAGCCCTAGCAAGTGGTGAATTTATAGATATATAGCCCTTGTCTAAGTCAGCTTCAACAGCACCTACTATAGTGTAAGTTTTTTCCTCATCTGTATCTATATCATTTATTAAAACAGTTGAGCCAAATTTTACAAAATCATGCTCATAGCTTTTTGGATCTATAACATTTGCCCTTGATATTAAGTCGCTAAGCTCAGCTATCCTAGCCTCTATAAAGGCTTGTTTTTCTCTGGCTGCGTGGTATTCTGCATTCTCTTTTAAATCCCCATGGCTTCTTGCTATATCGATTTCCTCGACCACCTTTGGACGCTGATTCGTCTTTAGATCCTCTAACTCAGCAACTATCTTATCATAACCAAATTTACTCATAGCTTCTTTTTGCATATCTTAACCTTTGACTTTAATCTCTTAAAAGAATTTTAGCTAAATTTTTAGCAGATCCAAAAGCTAAGTATTCTTTTAAAAATGAAACTTTAGCAAAAAATTCCTTATAATCATAATTTTTATAAGCCTCATAAAGATTTTCTAAAGTTAGCTCATCTTGTATAAACTCAGGGTGTAAGCTTTGCTCCTTAGCAAAATCTAGCATAATATTTGCAAGACCTATATATTTTAGCTTAACAAAGAATTTAGCTATTAGATAATCAAGCTTCTTAGCCTTATAAGCTAAGATAAAAGGAGTTCCAATGAGTGCTGCTTGCAAGGTAGCTGTTCCAGAGCAAATAAAGGCAAAATCAACCTCATTTAGGGCAAAAACCGCATCATCTCTTATAGTAAATTCACTTATATCTCCGTAAAGTTCAAGTCTGTTTAAATTAAATTTTGGCACAGCAAGGATTTTTTCGGCGCTAAATTTTGCTGCTAATTCTTTAAAAAACGGCATTAGCCTTTGTATTTCACCCTTTCTTGAACCGGGTAAAAAGGCGATTTTTTGGGGCTTATCTAAGGAAAAATTGTTAATAAAATTTGCCTCTTTAAAGCTTTTTATCTCATCTAATAAAGGATGTCCTACATAAGTGCTTTTGCTAAAAAATTTATCATCAAAGGGAAGTATAGAAGCAAGTATGTCGAAATTTTTTTCTATCACAGGAATTCGTTTTTTTTTACAAGCCCAAACCTGAGGCAGGATATAATAAATCTTTCTTTGTCTTGCTTTTGCCTTATTTAAAGCCTTTGCTAAGGGTATGTTAAAGGCTGGAGAATCTATACACAAAAAAGTTTTAGCTTCTGAAATTAAAGCCAAATTTACAAGCTCTTTTATGGCTTTTTTTGCCTTAAATATGAGAGGTAAAACCTCTATAAAACCCATGGCAGAAAATTCATGTGAGCTGTAAAGGGGCTTTTTTCTAAGCTTAAATTCCTCGCACAAAGCCTCATCATAAATTCCCTCAAGCTCAAAGCTTTCATTTTGTTCTCTTATAGCTAGTAAAAGCTCTCTTAAATGCAAATTTGCCGATGGTTCTAAGGCACTTACCAAAAATGTTTTCAAGTTTTATCCTATAAAAAATTTAAGTATTTTAACGAAGTTTTACTTTTTTTATCCTTGATAACTTAAAAATACTTGAGGCACTTTTTTCACTAAGAATCTCATCAAGAACTAAATCAGCTTTTTTTCTAGCCCAGTTTTCATCAAATTTTTCTCCATGCTTATTAGCAGAGCTTGAGTAAAAAAAACCAAATTTTTTTAAGAATTTACTATGTCTTTCATCATTTATAAGCCTAAAAGAAAAGCCATTTTTTAAGATAAAGCTCTTTTTTTTAGCCTTTCTAAAGTCATTTTTAAATTTATTTGGTAGCCTAGAAAAGCTCTGTATCTCGCTAAGATAGGCAGATGTTAGTAAGCAAGGAGTGCTTATCTTTCTATTTTTAGCCTTATTTATAAGCTTATAATCCTTGCTTAAAAAACCTGCAGTGGTATCTGTTTGGGCTAAGATTATTTTATTTTGTAAATGCTGACACTTCATCTTCTAGCTTTAAAAAATTATCTTTTATGGACTTTGAAATCAAGGATTTAATTTCCAAAGAAACAGTTCTTAACTCCTCTTGTGTAGCCTCGCTTTTGTGCATGCTATTTGTAAAGCTTTCTAAGAGATTTTTTATCTTTTTTGCCTTGGAATTTGTAGACTCAAGAATATCTTTTATATCCTTAGAGGAAGACATCAAAAGCTCACTTATCTTATCTAAACCCATAACATCACCATGAGCTTTAGTTGCACTTTGACTTATGCCAGAAACTATGGAGTGAATTTTAGACTTAAATTTATCTACAAGTTGTAAAATTTTACCATTTTCAGCACTCCACTTGGTATTTACATTTATGTTTGTATTTAAACTCATGCTATCTAAAGCCTTAGCAATGGCTTTAGTCATATCAACACCCCATTTTTTCTCATCTATATCATGTATTATAAGAGCTATAACGCAGATATATTGGATTATTGATCCTAAGATATTATCCATAAAAAAATACACATGTACAGGCAAGACAAAGCACCTATTATATGAATAAAACGCATTCTAATATATAATGATCTAATCATTTTTGCTCCTTTTATGTATTTTTTCGGTATTTTAACAAAAAAAACAAAGTCTAGGTATAAAGTAAGTAAAATACTT
>CASFHJ010000158.1 GCA_949294425.1 uncultured Campylobacter sp. | reverse complement strand
AAAAAAATAAAACCTGATAAAAACACAGCTGCTAAGGCACTTTGCCAAGCTATATTTTGTCCTAGGCACACAGCAAAGGCAAAATAAGCATTCATACCCATGCCAACGCTAAGAGCTATTGGTGTATTTGAAAAAAGTCCGCAAAATATACAGGCTATGGCGCTTACTAGGCTTGTGGCACAGATTAAGGCTTCAATAGGCATGGAAGCTGCACTCATGATATGAGCATTTACAGGTATGATGTAAACCATAGTAACAAAGGTGCTAAGCCCACCTAAAACTTCTATTTTAACAGAGCTTTTGTTTTCTTTTAGCTTAAATATATCAAGCATATCTTTTTAACTCGTTGTATAAAGAATCCCTTTCAACTGGGATTAAATTTGAGCTTTTTATCATATCTATAAAGGTTTTTAGTCTCATACCTCTAGCACTTTTGGCACCTCCAGCACTTTGTATGCTTTCTTTTTCTATGGTTCCATCAAGATCATTTGCTCCAAATTCCTGTGCCACCATGGCTAAATTTATACCCATAGTAGCCCAGTAAGCCTTTATATTTTTGATATTATCAAGCACTATTCTTGCTATGGCTATGGTTTTTAAAATTTCCTCGCTGTCCGCTTGTTCTTTTACATCTAAAAAGCTATTATCTTTTTGCCATACAAGAGGTATAAAGGCATTAAAGCCCTTTGTTTCATCTTGTAAGTTTCTAAGCCTTAGCATGTGATCTATCCTGTGCTCTCTTTTTTCTATGTGTCCAAAGAGCATGGTAGCATTGCTTTGTCTACCTCTTTGATGCCAAAGCTTGTGAATTTTTAGCCAGTTTTGACTGCTTACCTTTCCTTTACAAATTTTAGCTCTAATCTCCTCATCAAAGATCTCAGCCCCGCCTCCTGGCATGGAATCCACGCCGTATTCTATCATCTTTTCTATGGTCTCTTCATAGCTTAGCTTAAAGCGGCGATATAAAAAGTCTATTTCTGCCGCTGTTAAAGCCTTTATATGCAAATGAGGATACTTAGCTTTTATAAGTTTGAAAATCTCTAAATACCACTGCCAAGATGTATCTTTATTATGGGCTGAAACTATGTGAATTTCTTTGGTATCGTTTTTAACTGTTTCATCAACTACTTGCATGATTTCTTCATGGCTCATAGAGTAAGGGTTTGGATTTTTTCTATGTGCTGAAAAGGCGCAAAATTTACAAGTATCAGCACAGATATTTGTTGGATTTATGTGCCTATTTATGTTAAAATACACCTTATTTCCGTGTAAGGCTTTTCTTTTTTTGTGAGCGTATTTAGCTAGGGTAAAAAGATCTAAGTCATAAAGTTTATAAGCTAAATCTTCATTTATTCTTTCACCATTTTCAAGACTTTGAAGTAGTTTTTGCATAGAAACTCCTTATAAAAGCTTAATTATACAAAATTTTTTTAACAACTCAAGTAATCTTTTTGACTCGTGCTTTCGTCTATTTTATTTGCTATTTTTTTATATAAATCATAGTAGTAAAGCACAAATTTTTCGCATTCTTTATCCTTTGGTAAGAAAATTCCATTCTCTTCTTTACAAAATTCAAACAAAAAGTCCTTAGCATCTGCTCTTTTTAGGTAATGCCTTGCTAAAAGCTCGTATACTTTTATAAATTCTTTCTTAAAATTTTCATAGTCTCTTATAGAAAAGTCTATTTTAAGCCTTTTATCAAAACTTAAAACCTTGCTTTTAAAAAGTATACTAAGGCTTATTAGGCTTTCTGTGTAGTATGGTTTTATTTCTTCAACTTCTTGATATGCGATTAAAGACACGGCTCTTTTTATAAAGTCGTTAAAAATAG
>CASFHJ010000157.1 GCA_949294425.1 uncultured Campylobacter sp. | reverse complement strand
TTTTTAAAACTTAAGGAGAATGAAAAAAAAGATGATTATGAGCTAGTGCTTTGTGCGCATAGTGTTGGAACCATAGTCTTAGTTTTTGTCTTAGCTAGGCTTTTAAAAAGCTGTGAGCGGGAGAAAATTTCTTATTCTAAGCTTAAAATTCTAAGCCTTGGTGAGTGCATACCCCTTGCTAGTTTACACAAAAAAGCTCTTGATTTTAACGAGGATCTTAACTATGTAGCAAGGCATAAGCTTATCTGGCTTGATTACACTTCAAAGATAGATGGGGCTTGTTTTTATCTGCTTGATTTTTTTAAGGCTTCTTTGGTAAAAGAGTGTAATTTAGATATTAAATTTTTATCTGCTAAATTTTATAAATCCTACACTAAGCTTGAGTATAAAAAGCTTAAAAGAAAGTGGTATAGAGTGCATTTTTTATATCTAGAACCTCCCATGAAAAAGAATTCTTCTTATGATTTTTTTGATATAATATCTTCTTTTTTACCTTTAGAAAGTAGGAGTTAATATGCCTTGTCCCTTTCACCCAAAGCCCCATAAAAACAAAGCTTCTACTATAACAACCTTTTTGTTAAAAAGAAGATCTTGGCTAGATGGGCTTTATGAAAGGTCTTATTCTATGCAAAGCGGTAGGGTTAAGATGCCCGGTTTTGATCTTTACGTGGTAAATGATCCGCTTGAGGTTAAAAGGATAATGGTAGATGAGGTAAAAAGCTTTCCAAAAAGTGAGCTTTTACACAGGCTTTTAGAGCCTCTCTTAGGAGAGAGTATCTTTACTACAAGCGGTGAAACTTGGAAAAGACAAAGAGAGCTTTTAAGACCTAGCTTTGAGATGACTAGGATAAGCAAGGTTTTTGACCTTATGAGTGCGGCTGCTGGGGATATGATGTCTAGGCTAGAGAAAAAAGAGGGCATTTTTATAGATGCTGATGAGGAGATGACCTTTGTAACAGCTGATGTTATATTTAGAACCATTATGAGCACTAAGCTTGATGAAAAGCAGGGCAAAGAAATTTTAAAAGCCTTTACCTTTTTTCAAGAACAAAGCGTAAGAACTGCCATGAGAAAGATGTTTAAAATTCCAGCTTGGCTTTCTTTTTTGCTTGGAGAAAGAAAGAGGATAAAGACAGGAGAATTTATAAGAAAAAACCTAGCCGATATAATAAAGCCAAGATATGAAGAATACGAAAAAAACTACAAACAAAGAAATGACATCTTAGATTCTTTATTAAGGGTAGTTGATGCTAAGACTAATGAGAGATTTTCTTTTAAAGAGCTTTTAGATCAAGTTGCCATGCTTTTTCTAGCAGGGCATGAAACCACGGCTAGTTCTCTTACTTGGACTCTTTATTGTCTTTGTATTGATGAGACTTGGCAGGAAAGGGCTTTTTTAGAGATACAAGAGCTAACAAAGGGTGAAAAGCTTGAGATAAAGCACTTAAGACAGCTTAAAATTTTAAATAATATCTTTAAAGAAGCCTTAAGGCTTTATCCTCCTGTGGGCTTTTTTGCAAGAAGCCCTAAGCATGATACTAAAATAAGAGATAAGCAGATAAAAAAAGGTTGTGGCGTGGTTGTAGCTCCTTGGCTTATACACAGGCATACTAAGCTTTGGAAAGATCCTAATGAATTTAGACCAGATAGATTTGATGAGCCTTATAATAAAGATGCTTACATGCCCTTTGGTATGGGAGAGAGGATTTGCATAGGGCAGGGCTTTGCCGTGCAAGAAGCCTTGATAATTTTAGCTAATATTTTAAGCAAATATAAGCTAGAATTAAAGCCAAATTTTGTGCCAGACGTGGTTGGGCGACTTACCATACGTTCTGCAAATGCAATGATGATAAAATTTATAAAAAGATAGCTTATGAAAGAAAAATTAGCAGGTAGTATTTTACTTTGTGCCATAGTGCCTTTGTTTATACTTGGTTATTTGTTTATAGTTTTTGTTGGACTTTTTATAAGTGTGGCTAGGGTTAGACAGGGTGTTAGAGCAATGGATCATTTCGTAAATGCTACCATTTTTAATGGCTATGCTTGGGAGAGCGTTTCCTCTCATGCTTGGAGAGAAAGAGAAAAGACCTGGGCTAAGATAGTTATTAAAATCACTAATATCTTTCAAAAAGACCACTGCAAAAAGGCAAATAAAAGAGAGCAAGAAGTAGTTGATCTCATACTTAAAAAAGGACTTGACAAGCAAAGCGTTGGAAAACAAATTTAAAAGCTTTTCTTAAAGTAAACTTTTTTTAAAAAAATTATCTTAAAGCCTTAAAAATTTGGCTATTTTTAAAAAATTCATTATAATAAATCAAAAAGGTTAAAGATGTTAAGAGTTGATTTAAATAGCGATTTAGGAGAGGCTTTTTCCGTATATAAAATGGGGCTTGACGATGAAATTTTAAAATACATAAGCTCTGCAAACGTAGCTTGTGGCTTTCATGCTGGAGATCCTATGGTTATGGATAAGACCCTTTCTTTGGCTAAGCAAAATAATGTAAGCATAGGTGCTCACCCTGCTTTTCCTGATCTTTTGGGCTTTGGAAGAAGGCAGATGAAGATAAGCTTTGCTGAGGCAAAAAACTACACTCTTTATCAGCTTGGTGCCTTATTTGCCTTTGCAAGAAGCAAAAAGCTTAAAATTTCACATCTAAAAGCTCACGGAGCCTTTTATAATATGGCAGCAAAGGACGAAAATTTAGCTCTTGCCTTGTGTGAGGCTATACTTTGCTTTGATGAAAATATCATTCTTCTTGGTCTTAGCTCATCTTTAATGTGTGAGTGTGCCAAAAAAAAGGGCTTAAGATATGCTAATGAAGTCTTTGCAGATAGAGCTTATAATGATGATGGATCTTTGGTTTCAAGAGAGCTTGAAGGCTCTGTTATAAAAGATGAAAAAGAGGCTATAAAAAGGGTGCTTAAGATGATAAAAGAGGGCAAAATACAGAGTATAAATGGCAAAGAAATAGACATAAAGGCTGATAGTATCTGTGTTCACGGGGATAATGAAAAGGCTTTAGACTTTGTTAAAAGTATAAATTTAGAACTTAAAAAGGCTGGGATTGAGCTTTCTAGCTTAGAAAAGGTTATATAGATGCAAAATAAAACAGCTTTGCTAGGTGCAGCTTTTTTGATGGCGACATCTGCCATAGGACCCGGTTTTTTAACCCAAACTGCGAGTTTTACTTCCACCTTGTTAGCCTCTTTTGGCTTTGTGATTCTTATATCTGTTATCCTAGACATAGGAGCTCAGCTTAATATATGGCGGGTTATAGGGGTTGCTAAAAAAAGAGGACAAGACATTGCAAACATGGTTTTTCCCGGACTTGGTGTTTTAATAGCTCTTTTAGTAGCCCTTGGAGGCTTTGTCTTTAATATGGGAAATATAGCAGGTTCTGCTCTTGGCTTAAAGCTTCTTTTTGGCATAGATCTAGTTTTAGGCGCTATAATAAGCTGTGTAATAGCACTTACAATCTTTATCTTTAAAAGAGCTGGCGAGCTTATGGATAAGTTTATAGTATTTGCCGGTTTTATTATGATAATCATAACTGCTTATGTTGCAATCTCATCAAATCCCCCATACCTACTTGCTCTTAAAGAAAGCTTTATACCTTCAAAGATAGATCCCTTAGCCATAGTTACTCTTGTAGGCGGAACGGTTGGCGGATATATAGTCTTTTCAGGTGCTCATAGACTAATAGATGCAAAACTAGTAGGACAGGAGAATTTAAGCCATATAAATAAAGCAGCAGTAAGTGCTATACTTCTAACTGCTATCATGAGAATTCTTTTATTATTAGCTGTTTTAGGCGTTTTAAGCTCTGGCTTTATCATAGATAAGGAAAATCCGGCAGGTTCGGTATTTAAAGAGGCTTTAGGGGATTTAGGTCTTAAGTTTTTTGGAGCAGTCTTATTTTTAGCAGCTATTTCCTCTGTGATAGGAGCTGCATATACTTCTGTTTCTTTTATAAGATCTTTTCATAGCTTACTTGATAAATACAACCGCTTTGTAGTTATGTTTTTCATCGCCTTTTCAACGGCTGTTTTTTGTATCTTAGGTCAGTCTCCTACTCAGCTTTTAATACTAGCAGGCACTATAAATGGCTTTATACTTCCTATTACCTTGCTTGTTATGATTATAGCAGCACATAAAAAGAGTATAGTTGCAGATTATAAACACCCAAAGATAATGAGTGCCTTTGGGCTTTTAATAGTTATATTAATGTCTATAATGGCTATAATTACCTTGCTAAAGTTTTTTTAAATGTTTGATATATATGTAAACGGCACGGATAGTCTACTCCTTAAATTTAAGCAAGAAATTTCAGAGTCTATAAATTCTCAGGTTCTAGCTGTAAAGGATAAGATACAAAGATCTAAACAAAATTTTGAAATTCTAGGCATAGAAGAGCTTGTCAGTGCTTATGCTTCTTTGCTAATATATTATGATCCACTTAAGCTTTCTTTTTCTAGCTTGAAAGACTTTTTAAATAAGATAAAAAAAGAGGAGTTAAGTTTAGATAAAAAAAGTGCCTTGTGTATGAATGTGCCTCTTTGCTATGATGATGAATTTGGGCTTGATTTAGACTTTGTAAGTTCTCACACAAGGCTTAGTAAAAATGAGCTTATAAAGCTTCACACAGAGCCTTTTTATAGAATTTATATGCTTGGTTTTATGGCTGGTTTTGCCTATCTTGGAGGTCTTAATGAGAAGCTTTTTACACCTAGACTTAAAAGCCCTCGCACAAGCTTAGAAAGCGGTAGCGTTGGCATAGCTGATAAGCAAACTGGAATTTATCCCATAAAAAGTCCCGGAGGTTGGCAAATAATAGCTAGAAGCCCTCTTAATTTTTTTGATAAACAAAATCAAAAAAAGCCCGTTTTGCTTGAGGCTGGAATGTTTTTAAAATTTAAAGCTATAGATAAAAAAGAATACTACGAGATAAAAGAAGCAGTGGATAAAAATGCTTATAAAAAGGAAATTTATGAGTATAAAGATTCTTGAGCCCTCATTATTTTCTAGCTTACAAGATCTTGGTAGGAAAAATTACGCAAATTTTGGCATAGCAAGAAGCGGAGCCTTAGACACTTACTCCTTGCTTTTAGCAAATATCTTGCTTGGAAACTACAAGGGCGAGGCTGGGCTTGAGCTATGCTTAAGCGGCGGAAGTTATGAATTTTTGCAGGAGCATTATTTTTGCTTGGCTGGGGCTGATTTTTGTGCTAAGTTAAATTCTAAGGATATAAAAAGCTTTAAGGTTTACAGGGCTAAAAAGGGAGATGTTTTAGAGCTAGGCAGGGCTAAATTTGGCTTTAGAGGCTATTTGTGCGTGGCTGGTGGCTTTGATTGTGAGGCTTTTTTAGGTAGCAAAAGCTCTGATTTTAAGATGGGTGTTGGACTTTTTTGCGGAAGAGCTATGCAAAAAGGAGATATTTTAGAGTGTAAAAATAGCTTTAAGCCCTTTAATCTAGAAAAAAGAGAGTGTGAAAATCCTTATGAAAATTTAGCTCAAACACTAGAAATAAGGGTTTTAATAGGCACGGATAAAGATGCCTTTACAGAAAAATCCCTAGAAATATTTTTTAATGAAAAATTTAAAATAAGCCCAAATAGCGACAGAATGGCTATACGCACACATTGTGCTAAAAGCTTAGAGCATAAAACTAAGGCAGACATTATCTCAGATCCAGCCGTCTTTGGTAATATACAGGTGCCAAAAGATGGTCTTCCTATCATCTTAATGGCGGGTAGACAAAGCACGGGAGGCTATACAAAGATAGCTACCGTTATAGAAAATGACTTATCATTACTAGCACAAGCAAGGCTTGGTTCTTTTATAAAATTTAAAGAGCTTGATATAAATGAGGCTTTAAGAGTTTACAAGGAAAGAATGAAAAGCTTAAAAAAATTAGACGAAAGGATAAATTTAAACTTTGAAAGATTATTCTAAGATGAGCCCTAAGTTACTTAGAGAGCTAATAAGAAAGCAAGAGATAAAAGAGCAAACATCTGGTATGGCTCTTGGTTTTGCACAGGCTAATTTACTCATTTTACCTAGACTTTATGCAAGTGATTTTGAAAAATTTTGCAAGTTAAATTCTAAGGCTTGTCCGCTTTTGGAGATAATTGAAGGAAAAATGAGTCAAAAATTAGCTAAAGATGCAAATATTTATAGTGATTTACCAAAGTATTTTATATACGAAAATGGTATTAAGGTGGCTGAAGAATTTGATGTTAATAAATACTACAAAGATGATTTCATAGGCTTTTTACTTGGTTGTTCTTTTTCCTTTGAAGAAGCTCTCATGAAAGCAGGACTTAAGATAAGACACATAAGCTTAAAAAGAAATGTGCCTATGTATAAAAGCAATATAAAGCTTAATAAGGTAGGAGTTTTTGAGGGTGAAATGGTGCTTTCCATGAGACCTTTTAGCCCAGAAGATGCTAAAAAGGCTTATGAAATAAGTAAAAATTTCCCTCTAGTTCATGGAGAACCCGTGCATATAGGAGATGAAAAGGAGCTTGGAATTTATGATATAAATGAGCCTGATTTTGGAGATAAGCCTCTTATAAAAGAGGGAGAAGTCCCTGTTTTTTGGGCTTGTGGAGTCAGCCCTCAAAATGTAATAATGAAAGCAAAGCTTCCCTTTGTGATAAGTCATGCACCGGGCTTTATGTTTATAAGCGATGTTTTAAACGAGGAATTAAAAGCTTAGGATAAAAGTTCTAAGCTAAGACTTTTTTTAAAAAGCCTTGCATAAGGAGTCTTTTTTTCTATGAGTTCATAGCTTTTAAGTAAGTCTAGTTTTTTATCCAAGCACTCAAACAGTAGCTCTAGTATGAAACAAGCCTCTTTTGGATCCACGTGATTTGGACAAGTTTTAGCATTTGTGTAGTGATGATGAAGTTTATAAACTAGGCTGCTGTTACGAATTTCTACAAGCAACATTTCAAGGGGCGCCTTGAAAAACAAGAAATTCTCCTTTACGTTTATAGATAGATAAAATATATCAAGCCCATAAATTTTTAAAGAATAAGAGTCAAAAAAGTATAAGGATTTGTTTAAATTATCCCTAAAAGTGTGTAAAATAAGCTCTAAGATGGATAATTTTTGCTCT
>CASFHJ010000156.1 GCA_949294425.1 uncultured Campylobacter sp. | reverse complement strand
AAAGCCTTGTTTTCGCATTTTTCTAATAAGCATTTTGTGCTTTTTGGTTCCTTTGTTGCTACTGAGCTTTTTAAGGATCTTGAAAATGTGAGCGTAGAGCTTGATGAGAAAAAGAAAAGATTTTTTAAATATATAAGATTTTCTAAAAGATATAATTTTTCCCACGCTTTTTCCTTTCGCTCAGCCCTTTCTTCTAAATTTTTGCTTTTTTTATTAAGATCAAAGCATAAATTTATCTTTGATAAGAAAAAACACAAAGAAGAGCATCAGGTCCTAAAATACATAAAATTCATAGAAGAAAGCATAGGTATAAAGGTGGAAGATAAGCAGCTTTTTTTGCCCTTTAAAAAGCAAGATAGCTCTAAAAAATTACTTGGCATAAGTGCTGGTGCGAAGTATGGAGAGGCTAAGAGGTGGGAGCCAAGCTACTTTGCTAAGAGTGCTTTAAGCCTTAAGGATACACATACTATCTTACTTTTTGGCTCAAAAGAGGAAAGCCCTCTTGTGTCAAGCATAGAAGAAGAGCTTTTAAAAGCTGGTGCAAAGTGCATAAATTTATGTGGAAAGACTAGCATAAAAGAGCTTTGCACTTATATTTCAAGCCTTGATTTGCTTTTGTGCAATGACAGCGGAGCCATGCATATAGCTGCTGCTTACAAGATAAAAACCATAGCTATTTTTGGTCCTACAAATTTCAAAAAGACAAATCCTTGGTTAAATGAAAATGCAAGGCTGGTGCATTTAAATTTAGCCTGTATGCCTTGCATGAAAAGAATTTGTCCCTTAAAACACAATGCCTGTATGAGGGATTTAAAAGCAGAGCTTGTTATAAGGGCTATTAAAGATTTAGTATAATCTTATAAGTTTTATCAAGCTCTATCACAGAAAAGTCTTTATCTACTATCTTTTCATCTTTATTGTTACACTGCATAAAAACCTTTGTAACTAGCTTTCCTATCTTTTGAGTCTTTATTACTTCCCAGCTTTTTATATCATCTATGCCACTTTTTAAGGAAAGAATTTGCTTTTCAATTTCTTTGCCTAGCTCTTCTTTACTTAGGTTTTTTTCTATGCTAGCTGGCACATAAACATGCATTTTAGCCCTTCTTATATCATCTTCTTGTATAGCCTTTATGTAGTCCTTGCTTACGTAGCTTGGGTTATTTGTTGAACAAGAAATAGCAAAAAAAGCTGTAAAAAATAAGACTAGTATTTTCATAATATCTCCTTGTTTTTTATTTAATTATAGCTGTTTAGGTTAAATTTTCTTTAATTTGCTAAACTCCTTGCTAAAAGGATAAAAAGTGCGAGATTGTATGCAGTATTTTTCACATATGCAAAAGATTGATTCTACGATGTTTGAAAAGGTTTTAGCCTTAAGAGATAGCTATGAAAGCGATATTTATACTAAAAAAGATGTTTTAAGAGCTTTAAATTCAAGTTATACAGACATAAATGATTTAAAGATACTTTTAAGTACTGAGGCGCAAAATCATATAGAATTATTAGCTTTAAAGGCTCAAAGTCTAACAAAGCAGTATTTTGGAAACGGAAAATCTCTTTTTACCCCTCTTTATCTTTCAAATTTTTGTGCTTCTAAGTGTGTGTATTGTGGTTTTCAAAAAGGAAATAAAATAGCAAGAGCAAGGCTTAGCGAAGAAGAAATAAGAGCTGAAATGAAAGAAATTTCAAAGAGCGGTTTGCAAGAGCTTTTGCTTTTAACAGGTGAGGGCAGAGAATTTGCTAGTGTAGAGTATATAGCTAAAGCTTGTGCTATCGCAAAAGAGTATTTTAAGGTAGTTGGGGTTGAGGTTTATGTTTTAAATGTAGATGAATACGAGCTTTTGCATAAAAATTCTTGTGATTATGTAACCGTTTTTCAAGAAACTTATTCTGTGCAAAAATATCAAAAAATTCACATAGAAGGTGAAAAAATGGTTATGCCTTACAGGTTTTATGCGCAAGAAAGAGCCTTAATGGCCGGTATGAGAGGGGTTGCTTTTGGATCTTTGCTTGGTATAGATGATTTTAGAAAGGACGCCTTAGCTACGGCTTTACACGCTCATTTTTTACAGCAAAAATACCCTCATGCTGAACTTTCACTTTCCGTACCAAGGCTAAGACCCATTATAAATAATGCTAAAATTTCTGCTAAAGATGTAAGTGATACTAGACTTTTGCAAGTGCTTTGTGCTTATAGAATTTTCCTACCCTTTGCACATATAGTTATATCAAGTAGAGAGCCTAGAGTGTTTAGAGATAATGCCATAAAAATAGCTGCTACAAAGATGAGTGCTGGAGTAAGTGTAGCCATAGGCGAACATAGCAGTGAAAAAAAAGGCGATGAGCAGTTTGAAATTTCAGATAATAGAAGTGTAGGAGAAATTTTTAATATGCTTAAGGCTTCAAATTTCCAGCCCATAATGAGTGATTATGTGGACTAAAAAAATCATAGCTATAAGTGATTTATCCTTGCTTACTGAGCCTTTTTTTTCAAGGCTTGAAAAACTTGCCAAGGCAAAGATAGATGCCTTTGTTTTTAGAGCAAAAGAGCTTAGCGAATTTGAGTATTACGATCTTTCAAAAGAGGTCTTAGCTATTTGCAAAAAGTATAAAATCATGTGTATTTTGCATAATTTTGACAAGGTAGCCCTAAAATTAAATCACAAGTATTTTCACTCTCCCCTAGCTGTCTTAGCAAAAGAGCCGAGGATAGCTAAGTATTTTCACATCATAGGCACTTCTATACATAGCGAAGAAGAGCTTCACCTTGCAAGGCAGTATAAGTGCAATTATGTAATAGCAGGACATGTCTTTGAAAGCTCATCAAAGCCAAATTTAAAGCCTAAGGGACTTTGCTTTTTGCAAAATTTATTAAAAGAAAATTCTATACCTATTTATGCTATTGGGGGCATAAATCTTGAAAATATTGCACTTTTAAGGGATTTAGATTTAAGTGGAATTTGCATGAAAAGTGCTTTAATGCAAGTTGATAATCCAAAAAAATACGTAAAAAATTGCAAAGAACTTATAAATTTTAGTTAAAATAAGAGATTAAAAATAATAAAGTAGGAGTATGTAATGATAGTTAGAGTTGAAAATCCAAACGATAGAACAGCTTATCTAGAACTTAGCAGAGATGATATAGAGCTTTTGCTTGAGGAATTTGTCCTTCACTATGAAAACTTAGATCAGTTTATAACAGCCTTTGATTTATTAGAGGTTACTTCTAAGATGGGAGATGAGCTTGGAGAGTGATTTTGTCTTATGATATATTTTGATTTTATTATCACTTTTTTAATAAAATATATATCAAAAAAGGCATATAATGATAAAAACCTTAGCTGAATACAGCGAGCAAGAGTGCATCTTGCTTGCCTTACCTCACGAAAAAAGCGACTGGATAGCTTATTTAGATGAAATTTTATCATCTTATATAGAACTTGTAAAAATACTTACTAAGTATCAAAAAGTCCTACTCATAGCACCAAATGAAAAGGATTTTAAGCCCTTTAAAGATATTAAAAATGTTGACTTTTTTCTTTGTCAGACAAATGATACTTGGATTAGAGATTATGGGGCTATAGATATTTTAAAAGATAATAAATTGCTTTCACTTGATTTTACCTTCAATGCTTGGGGAAATAAATTTAAAAGTGAGCTTGATAATGAGCTAAATAAAAAACTTTTTGAAAATAAATTTAAAACCAGACTAGATAAAATTCCTTTGATACTTGAAGGAGGTAGTGTAGAATTTAACGGCAAAGGCTCTATGCTAACCACTACAAAATGCCTCTTAAATGATAATAGAAATAAACTTAGCAAGGATATTTTAGATAAGAACTTAAAAGATATTTTTGGGCTTGATAGGATTGTTTGGCTTGAAAACGGCTTTATAAAAGGAGATGATACAGACTCTCACATAGATATTTTAGCAAGGTTTATAGATACAAATACCTTAGCTATTTCTAGTTGTGATGATGAAAAAGACGAGCATTATGCCGAGCTTTTGGCTATGAAAAAAGAGCTTTTAAATGAGGGCTTTGAGCTTTTAGAGCTTCCCATACCAAGCCCTAAGTTTTATGAGGGAAAAAGACTTGGGGCTAGTTACGCAAATTTCATCTTTGTAAATAATGCTCTTATAGTGCCTACTTATAAGGATAAAAACGATGATTTGATCTTAAAAAGATTGCAAGCTTTTTTTAAAGATAGGGAGGTTATAGGTCTTGATGCAAGTATTTTTATAAGGCAAAATGGTTCCTTGCACTGCTCTTGTCAAAACCGCTTTAAAGGACAAAGATGGCTGTAAAAGCCACCTTTATAGCTAGTTTGGTAGCTATATTTTTAGCGCTTTTTAAATTTATCGTAGGTTTTTTAAGTTCTTCTGTTGCTTTGATGGCTTTAGCTGTTGATTCTTTGCTTGATAGCTTTGTATCTATTTTAAATACCATAGCCTTAAAAAAGGTAAGGCAAAATTCAAATGAAACTTATAATTTTGGCTATGAAAAAATGGAAGCCATAGTTTCTTTCATAGAGGCATTGATAATATCTTTTGTAGGAATTTTCATGCTTTTTAAAAGTATAGAAAAGCTCTACACAAAACAAGAACTAAGTTTAATCTTTCCAGCTATGATGAGCATAGCATTTTGCATTTTACTTACCTTTTTACTACTTTTTTATCTAAATAGGGTTTTAAAAAAGGAAGATAGTTTAATACTAAGAGCTGACATTTTTCACTATAAAATAGATCTTATAACAAATTTTGCAACTCTTTTAGCCCTGCTTTTTATATACTTTACGGATTTTTACATCATAGATGCCATCTTTGGGATTTTTATAAGCATTTATATAGTTTATGGGGCTTATGGCATAGGTAAGATAGGCTTTGAAATGCTGCTTGATAAGGCCTTAAACAAGGAAATCATAGATGAAATTTCAAAACTCATCTTAGCAAATGATGAGATAAAAACCTTTCATATGTTAAAAAGTAGAAGCACGATTAAGACTAATTACTTAAGCGTTCATTTGGTCTTTTCTCCTACAATATCACTCTTAAAAGCACATGATATTAGTCATGATTTGGAAAAAGAAATAAGACAAAAATTTAATGATAAAAAATGGGAGATAGTTATGCATCTTGACCCTTATGATGATTTTAAAAAGGATTTAAATGAAAATAGCACTGATTCATCATAAATTTCAAGGTAGTAAAGAAAAGACAAATGAAAAGATTGTATCTTTAATAAAAGAAGCCTCTAAGCAAGGAGCCCAGCTTGTGTGCTTAGCTGAACTTCATCAAAGCCAGTATTTTTGCCAAAGCGAGGATGTAAGAAATTTTGATCTGGCAAATGACTATGAAAGGGACTTGGAATTTTGGTCTAAGGTTGCTAAGGAAAATTCCCTTGTTTTGCTTAGCTCCTTGTTTGAAAAAAGGGCTGTGGGACTTTATCACAATACGGCTGTTGTTTTTGAAAAAGACGGCAGTATAGCTGGAAAATATAGAAAAATGCACATACCAGATGATCCTTGTTTTTATGAAAAATTTTATTTTACCCCGGGCGATCTTGGTTTTGAGCCTATAAAAACTAGTCTTGGTAAGCTTGGGGTTTTGATTTGCTGGGACCAGTGGTTTGTAGAAGCTGCTAGGATAATGGCTTTAAAGGGTGCTGATATTTTAATATACCCAACAGCCATAGGATCCTTTGATGAAGA
>CASFHJ010000155.1 GCA_949294425.1 uncultured Campylobacter sp. | reverse complement strand
TCTTGTGAGTATGTGATGTTTGTTTAAGGAAAGTATGCCTTTAAGCTTTTTTAAAGCCATTAAACGCACAAAGTCATAAGGTGAGCTTATAAGATCATCTATGAATTCTAAAAATTCATCTCTAAAAATAACATCATCTTCCAAAACTATGATACTTTCATTAAGTTCTACGCATTTTTTCCAAAGGAGCAAATGAGAAGCAAAACAAGCCTTTTCACTGCTACTTAAAACTCCTCCGCGAAAAAAATTTGCTTTTTTATCATCTATATATTCTTTAAAAGCTTGTAAATTTTTTTCATCTTTGCCATCAACAGCCTCAAAAAATTCAAAAGAAAGCTTAGTAGCCAAGCTTGGATCTTTTTTTAAAAGCTCATTTATTCGGCTTTGCATAAGCTCTTTTCTATCCTTTGATCTGGCTAAATTTATTATAAAAACTCTCATAAAACTACTTACGATAATCAAATAAATTTAAAAATTTTCTAGCTCTTTGTGTGCTTGGATTTTCAAAGAAAATATCTGGCTTTGAAAGCTCTACTATTTTTCCATCATCCATAAAAACTATCTTATCGGCAACCGCCTTTGCAAAGCCCATTTCATGGGTTACTATAAGCATTGTAAGACCCTCTTTTGCTAAGCTTAAGATTACATCTAAAACCTCTCTTACTATCTCAGGATCAAGAGCAGCAGTAACCTCATCAAAAAGCATAATATCAGGATTCATACAAAGACTTCTAACTATGGCTATGCGTTGCTTTTGCCCTCCGCTTAACTCTCTTGGATAAGCCTTTAGCTTATGTAAAAGCCCGACCTTTTCAAGCCACATCTTAGCCTCTTCTAAGACCTCGTTTTTCTTTCTTTTTTCAACCTTAATAGGTGCTAAAAGTATGTTTTGCTCTACGCTTAAATGATCAAAAAGCTCGTAGGATTGAAAAACCATGCCCACCTTTTGTCTTATCTTAGTCCAGTTTTTATAATCCTTATCTATACGCTCTTTATCTATGATGATTTCTCCACTTGCTATATTTTCAAGCCCATTAATACATCTTAAAAGAGTGGATTTACCACAGCCGCTAGGTCCTAAAATAACAGCAACCTCGCTTTTTTTAACTTCTAAATTTATACCCTTTAAAACCTCATGTTCACCATAAAATTTACGCAAATTCCTAAGCTCTAAGATACTCATTTTAATTCTCCATGAAATAAAAAAATAATTTTAGATAAAGAATGCTTTGTGAAAGATTAAAACTAGGCTTGTGCCCTAAAGCAAAGTAGCTTACAGCTCTTTTAGGGCGCTCTATGGTTTTGTTTTTGCCTAAAGCTAGGATTAAGATTTTTATAATCTCTTTTGTCTCGGTAAAAAGAAAGTTTATAAATTCAAAAAGGTTTTTATCCTTGAAAAATCCACATGACCTAAAATCTTATTTTTCACTTATAAATCCCGTGATTTTGCGAATCTTGTCTATCTCATAGGTGATGAAATTTTTCATATTCCAATCTGTGTTTGCCCCGCAAATACCAACGGCAAA
>CASFHJ010000154.1 GCA_949294425.1 uncultured Campylobacter sp. | reverse complement strand
ATACCTTTTTGCCCCTTTGTTTAAAATTGTATTCTAAGGATAAGAAAAAGCAAACCCCAGCCGTGTCTATTTGCTCTAGTTTTGAAAAATCAAAGATAATATCATCAAATTTTATTTCTCTTTCTTTGTAGGGCTCTATATTAAACTTATCCCAGCTTCCACTTACAAAGAAAGTGGATTTAAAGTCTTTTTCCTCTAGGATAAGCTCATTTTTCATCTAAAGCCTAAGTAGAAATTCACAAAGCTTATCTACGCTAAAGCCAAAATACTCAAATACCTCTTTATCTTTTCCGCTTTCTCCAAAGCTTTGCATTGAGTATACTTCATCACAAAATTTATAAAGTTCATTTGAGCTTAGAGCCTCTACTCCCACAACCTTGCCTTTTAAAAGTCTTTCCTTGTAATTTTTGTCTTGTTTATCAAAAAGCTCAAAACAGGGCATGGAGACTACATTGCATTTTATGCCTTTTTCCTCTAGCTTTTGTGCTGTTTCAAAACAAAGACTTAGTTCAGAACCGCTTGAAAGCAGGGTAAATTTGGCTTCTTTTTCCTCTTTTATTAGATAAGCTCCATTTTCTACATCTCCAAAAATAGGCTTAGGTATGGGTTTTAGTTTTTGTCTTGATAATATGAAAGCACTAGGATACTCGCTTTTTAAGGCTATTTGCCAAGCTTTTAAATTCTCATAAGCATTTGCTACTCTAAAATTTAAAAAATTTGGCATAGCCCTGAAGGTGCTTAGTTGCTCTATAGGTTGATGAGTAGGCCCATCTTCTCCAACACCTATGCTATCGTGAGTAAAGATAAAAAAATGCTTTAAATTCATGAGAGCAGCAAGTCTGGCTGCTGGTTTTAAATACTCACTAAAAACGAAAAAGGTTGCCGAAAAAGGCAAAAACAAACCATACCTAGCAAAGGCGTTATTTATAGCTGCCATTGCGTGTTCTCTCACTCCAAAATGTATGTTTTTACCTTCTACAAAATCTCCCATACCTTTTAGCTCTGTTTTATTTGAAGGCGCTAAGTCAGCAGAGCCTCCCAAAAATCCTTTCAAGCTTTTTGCTATAGCATTTAAAATTTCTGAATTACTATCTCTAGTAGCCATTTCTTTTGTTAGGTCAAAATCGGGGTATTTTATTAAGTCAAAATTTGGATTTAAAAGCTCATTTAAAAGTTCTGTTTTGCCTGATTTTTGTAGCTTGTCCTTCCATTTTGCTTCCTCTAAATCGCCAAGCTCTATGGCTGATTCAAAGAAAAGTTTTACATCTTCATTAATTATAAAAGATGAATTTTCATCAAAAAAATGTTTTTTCTTAGCCCTTTTTATAAGATCCTCGCCTAGCGGTGCACCGTGGCTTTCATGGCTTCCTTCAAGTTCTAAGGCATTTTTAGCTATCTTTGTTTTTGCTATGATAAGACTTGGTTTTGTGGAGTTTTTGGCATTTTTTAAGGCTTCATCTATTTGTTTAAAATCATGTCCGTCTATTTCAAAGACTTCAAAACCTTGAGCCTTAAATCTTAAATTTACGTCCTCTACAAAGGCTATTTTTACATCGCCTTCTATTGAAATTTGATTACTATCATAAATCAAGATTAAATTATCAAGCTTATGTAAAGCAGCCAAAGAACAAGCTTCGTAAGAAATTCCTTCCTCTAAATCCCCATCTCCGCAAAAACAATAAACCTTATGATTTATAAGCTCATCTGAAAGCAAAGCAGCAGCCTTTTTTGCAGCCATAGCAAAGCCTACCGCATTTGCCACGCCCTGACCTAAGGGACCAGTTGCTATTTCAACTCCGGGTGTAAAAATTTCTGGGTGTCCGGGCGTTTTTGAGTGCAGCTTTCTAAAATTTTTTAAATCCTCTAAGCTTAAGTCATAGCCGCAAAGATGCAAAAAGCTATAAAGCAAGGCTGAGGCATGTCCGCCTGAAAAAACTAAACGATCTCTGTTTAGCCATTTTGGATTTTTGGGATTATGTATTAAATGCTTACTTAGTATTGTAAGCACATCAGCAAGTCCTAGGGCAACTCCGGGGTGTCCGCTATTTGCTCTTTGTATCATATCAGCACTTAAAAATCTTAAGGTATTTGCTTGTTTTTCTAACATTTTTATCCTTGTAAGTATCTTTTTATAAGCTCTTCTAGCATAAGCTTTAGCTTAGAATCTAGGCTTTTTAAATCCTTAAAAATATCTTCTAAGAGTTCTTCTTTAGCCTGTTTAGCCTCTTTTAATCCTAGTAAATTCACAAAGGAATTTTTATTTTTATCATTTTTGCTAGTTTTTCCACTTTGTTTTTCATCTAAGGTTTCATCTATTATATCATCATTGATTTGAAAAGCAAGTCCTATTTTTAAGCCTATATCATAAAGTTGCTCACATTCTTTTTTTTCTAGCTTACATATTATAGCTCCCATTTTTAAAGCCGCTGCTATTAGCATACCTGTTTTATGCAAGTGCAAAAATTTAAGCTCATCTAGGTTTAACTTTTTATTTTCAAAAAAGCAGTCAATAGCCTGTCCTAAAACCATGCCATTAAGCCCAGCATTAAAGGCTAATGTTTTTATAAGCTCAAGTCTTAGCTCTGCTTTTAGGTCAAGTTTTGCTAGGAGTAAAAAAGCCTCAGTATTTAAGGCATCAGCAACCAAGATAGCAGTTGCCTCATCGTAAGTTTTGTGTAGAGTTTTTTCTCCTCTTCTTAAATCAGCATTATCCATAGCTGGTAAATCATCATGTATGAGAGAGTAAGTATGTATAAACTCAAGTGCTAAGGCTACGTCTAAAGCCTTTTTAAAAAGTTCTTCTTTTTTGCAATACACCACAGATAAAAGCAAGTTAGCTCTAAAATGCTTACCTCCAACCTTTAACATCTTGGCTAAGGCTTCGTTAAAAAAAGGATGAAAGCTTTCTACTCTAGGTAAGGAGTTTAAAAGATGAGCCTTGAAGCTCTCTCTTATATTCACTTGCTAAGCCTTATGAAAAACTGAAATTCTCCATCTCCTGTGGAGGGACCTGATTTTTTGATTATCGGTAGCTTTGTGCTTGATCTTGATACTAAAAGATCAAAGCCATTTCCAGCCATTAGAACTTGCTGCAAGGAGGCAGTATTTGTTAGTGCTTGATTATTTACTCTTAAAATTTTATCGCCCACCATAAGTCCTGCTGCGGCTGCTTTTGAGTTGTTTTCAACCCTACTAACTACCAGATTTTTATTTAAAGAAAAACCTAAATTTGAGCGGTAGTCCTGTGTTTTTACTATATTTACCACATTTTTTGGCTTTTCATTTCCTATCATATCAAATCCGCTAAGTTCCTTAGGGCTTACTCTTACTGAGATATTTGTGTCTACATTATCCCTTAAAACCCTAAAATAAAGAGTAGAATCCCTATCTGCAAATAAAATCTTTTCATTAAGCTCTCTAAGATCGTTTGTTGGCACATCATCTACGCTTATTATCTCATCATTTACCAAAAATTGCCCAGAGGCTCTTACATTTTCTACATAAATTTTACCATCTCTTGAGGTAAAATCAACCCCTATATCGCCCCAATAAACATCATTATACTTCATAAAATGCTTTAAATATCTATTTCCTATGAAAGAACCATCAGCAAGAGCTATGCCAAGCATATTACAGCAAGGAGTGCTTAGCTGACCTATCTTAGTGGCAAAGTCAAGTCTATCTCTTTCATTTATGTCTTGGGCTAGGTATTGTAAATGCCCTATGTAGGCTCTGCTTGGATCTATAATGCCCACCCAGTCGTTTCTACTTAAATTTTGCTCATCATACATATTTTTAGGTATGAGGCTAAATTCTGTTCTAACTAGGTATAAATTTAAAAAGGGATCGTATTTTACGTATTGATTTAGCTTTGCATTTTTAGGCTTAACAACTGCTAGTAAATTTTCACTCAAAGCAAAGGCATTCATACCCTCATAGATAAAAACACTTGCCTTGTTTTTGTTAAAACAAGCTACAAAATCCTCTAAACTTGGTCTTTGTATCGCAAAAAGCATACTTAAAGAAAATAAAAGTGAGAGAAAAATTTTCATCTAAATCCCCCAAGTATATCTCCAAAGGCAGCACCTCTATTTTGATTTACCATATTTAAGACCTCATTAAGTGCTGATATGAGTAAAATTTGCAAAGACTCCTTATCTTCAAGCAAGGAATCATCTATGCTTAAGTCTATAATTTCACCTTTTCCATTTGCACTTACCTTAACCAAACCTCCACCTGAATTTGCGGAAAATTCTTTATTTGAAAGCTTGTCTTCAAATTCTTTAGCCTGTTCTTTTGCCTTATTTAATAGCTCTGACATCTTGGAAAAATCAATATCGCCAAACATTTTTAATATCCTAAATTTAAAATATCTAATATTAGCATTTTAAGCTAATTTAGTCAAAAGCTCTAAAATAACTTCCTTGTCGTTGAAAGGGTATTTTACCCCTTTGATTTCTTGAAATTTTTCATCTCCCTTGCCAAGCACGAGAAGAAAATCGTCATTTTTTTTAAGTTCTAAAGCCTTTTGTATAGCCTTTTTTCTATCAACTTGCACGAAGACATTTTCATCTTTTTCTATGCCACTTAAAATATCAGCTATTATATCTAAGGGTTCTTCATCTCTTGGATTATCGCTTGTAATGATTAGTTTTGAGGCGTATTTTTTAGCTATCTTAGCCATGAGAGCTCTTTTGCTTTTATCTCTATTTCCACCCGCTCCAAAAAGAACTATCAAGCTTTTATCCTTCATAGCCGATAGAACCTTTTCTATGCCATCTGGGCTATGTGCAAAATCAACTATGATATTCTTAGCTACAAGCTGCATTCTGCCCTCTACCCCCTTAA
>CASFHJ010000153.1 GCA_949294425.1 uncultured Campylobacter sp. | reverse complement strand
GCGGCTAACACTTTCACAAAAGAAGAACTTGAAAGCTTTAAGGACAACGAGGATAAATACAAGGAAAAAAGGGAAAGCTTTAGACAAGAAGCTAGTAAAAGTGTAAAGCTAACCTTTATCATAGACGAACTTGCTAGGATAAGAAATGTATCAGTAAGCGATCAAGAGCTTATGCAAGCTATTTATTTTGAAGCGTATAGATATGGTGGCGATCCAAAACAGGTGCTAGAAAACTACAAAAAACAAGGGCTTTTACCTGTTATAAAGATGTCTTTGCTAGAGGAAAAACTCTTTAATGATATTTTTATCCCAAAAGACAAGGACGAAAAGAAAGCAGAGGCTAAGTGATGTTTATCCCCTATGTTATAGAAAAAACAAGTAGAGGCGAAAGAAGTTATGATATATACTCTAGACTTTTAAAGGATAGGATAGTAATGCTTTATGGAGAGATAGATGATAATTTATCTGCTTCCATAGTGGCGCAACTACTTTTCCTAGAGGCAGAGGATCCACAAAAAGACATATATCTTTACATAAATTCACCCGGCGGAGTAGTAAGTAGCGGACTTAGCATATATGATACTATGAATTACATAAAACCTGATGTATGCACTATCTGCATAGGACAGGCTGCTTCAATGGGGGCTTTTTTGCTAAGCTGTGGCGAAAAAGGAAAAAGATTTGCCTTGCCAAATTCACGCATAATGATACATCAACCACTAGGCGGAGCAAGAGGTCAAGCAAGTGATATAGAAATTCAAGCAAAAGAGATACTAAGATTAAAAGCCACATTAAATGAAATCCTAGCTAAAAATACAGGACAAAAACTGACTAAAATTCAAAAAGATACTGATAGAGATTTTTTCATGAGTGCCGATGAGGCTAAGGAATACTGCCTTATAGACAAGGTTTTACAAAAAAGTTTTAAGTAGGACTTTAAGATGGACGATAAAGACTTATTAGCAGATTTTGGCAAAGCGGGTGATTTAGACACTTCAGCAGATAGTACACAGAAATTACAAAAGATAAGCGGCGGAGAGCTTGAAAAATTCTGCCGTTCTGTCATAGACCAGCTTATAAAAGATAATGTCCCCCCCGTTCCTGAAAACTATAAAATATACTTTGTAAAAACCCTACACGATCAAAGCACTCAAACCTTTAGAAAGAAAATTAATGAGATGATGAATTTCGAGGACCTAGAGGATAGTAAGCAAGTTTTTATAGAAAAGACGGTTAAAAAGGCTTTTACAGAGCTATCGCTACTTATGCAAGATATAGCCATGGTTTACAAAAATACCGCTGTAATGAGAGATCTTTTACAAAAGAAAGTAAATGAGCTATCCACCATATCTTCTGAGCTTACGGTTAAGCATATACTAGATGATTTAAAGGCAAATATGCAAAGGTTTGATTCTTTGCTTAAGAAGTATTCTCATGATATAAAAATACATTTTGAAAGCATATTAGAAAGTTGTAAGATTATAGATCAAAAAAGTGATTTCGACCCAGTTTATGAAATTTATAATAAAAAATTCTTATTAGAACTCATACAAAAATGTAAGGAAGGCTACGCTAAGTATAATTACCAAAACGCCCTTGTCTTAATATCCATAAAAGAAAGCACCATAAATGAAATAGAGGAAAAAAAAGAAAGGGTAGTGCTTAAGAAAAATATAACAAAGGCCATTAAAAAGTCTATAGACTCGGGAGATATAATCGCTTCTTATAATAACGATGTCTTTGCCATAGTCCTAAAACACACAAATATACAAAACGCACAAAAAAAGGCACAAAATTTACTTGACATCGCATATAACACAACCTTTTTCATAGAGGAAAAAGAGGTAAATTTAAACTTAGAAATGTCAATGGGTATGATAAAGGACACTCAAGATACTGATAAATTTATAGCAAGTCTAGTTAAAGCTTTAGAAAAAAGCGGTAAAGATAAAGAAAATTTTATCGTGCTGGAGTAGACTT
Organism: uncultured Campylobacter sp.; assembly: GCA_949294425.1. GTDB lineage: Bacteria > Campylobacterota > Campylobacteria > Campylobacterales > Campylobacteraceae > Campylobacter_D. Next base: position 8,040 of record CASFHJ010000153.1, on the reverse strand, counting down.
GGATCTAAAAATACTTACCTATCCCGACAAAAAGCTTTTTTCTACCTCAAAGGAGGTAAAAGACTTTGATGAAAACTTGCATAAGCTTCTTGATTCTATGTATGAGATTATGATTTTAAATAACGGAGTAGGTCTTGCAGCTATACAAGTTGGTCTACCTTTGAGGGTGTTTTTAGCAAATATACCGGATGAAAATGAGGAACAAAAAAAAGAAAATTTGTTTGAAATCATAAACCCCAGCCTTGAATTTATAGACGATGAAAAGATACTTTTCACTGAGGGTTGTCTTAGCATACCGGGTTTTTTTGAAGAAGTGCAAAGAAATAAAAATGTATATCTAAAATACCAAGACAGGCACGGCAAAGAAAGAGAACTAGAGGCTAGTGATTTTTTAGCTGTGGTCTTGCAACATGAATTTGATCACCTAAATGGCAAACTTTTTATAGAAAGGCTTTCTTACTCAAAGAGGCAAAAATTCATTAAGGACTTTAAAAAGGCACAAAAGGCTGAAAAAAGGACAAAATGACAAAGCTAAGATGTGCGAATTTAGCAGATGAGTTAAGCATTATAGACGTAGAAAGCACCTTTACAAGAGGCTTACCCGGCTTTAGCATAGTAGGACTTGCAAGCACATCTATAAAAGAAAGCACAGAACGCATAAAAGCAACTCTAATAAGCAAAAATTTCTCCTTTCCTGCACAAAAAATCACCATAAATTTAAGTCCCTCTGGCATACCTAAGTCAGGCTCTCATTTTGACCTTGCCATAGCGCTTTTAATAATACTTCAAAAAGAGGAGCTTGAGGATTTTTTCGTCTTTGGAGAACTTGGACTTGATGGACTTGTAAAAAGCACGGCAGAGCTTTTTTCCCTGCTTTTATTTCTATCAACAAAGCTAAAAAAAGCTAGAATTTTAATACCCAAAGCCTTAGCAAATAAAGCTTCTATGATACCGGGCATAGAATTCTTTGCTGTTGAAAACTTAGATGAGGCGGTAGAGTTTTTTAGCAAGAAAAACTATGAAAAATTCAAGATTTCAGGCATACACCCTCTTTTTGAAAATCCTCTAATAATAAATGATGAAATCTTTGTGCAAAATACGAATTTTGAGTATGACTTCAAAGATGTAAAGGGTCAAGAAAGGGCTAAACAAGCTTGTATAATATCAGCCCTTGGTATGCATAATATCTTATTTGAAGGCTGTGCTGGTAGCGGAAAGAGCATGTGTGCTAAAAGACTTGTTTACATAATGCCTCCTCAAAGCCTAGATGAAATTTTAAAAGCCAGTGCTTATCAGTCTTTAAATTCTAAAGATAGTGAGTTTTCAAGTCTTAGATCCTTTAGAAATCCCCATCACACAAGCACCAAAGCTAGTATCTTTGGAGGCGGAACAAAGACGGCAAAGATAGGAGAGGTGGCTTTAGCAAACGGAGGAGTGCTTTTTTTTGATGAATTTCCTCATTTTAGCAAAACCATAATAGAAAGCCTAAGAGAGCCACTTGAAGATAATCAAATCCTAGTTTCAAGGGTAAATTCTAAGATACTTTATGATACCAAATTTATCTTTGTAGCCGCACAAAACCCTTGTCCTTGCGGAAATTTATTTTCAACAAAACTTACTTGCAGGTGTAACGAGATTGAAATAAAAAGATACAAGCAAAAAATTTCACAGCCCATACTAGATAGGATAGATTTATACGTGGCAATGCAAGAAAGCAAAAGAGATGATAAAAGCAGCATAAGCTCTAAAGAAGCTTACGAAAAGGTTTTAAAAGCTTTTATCTTTCAAAAAAAAAGAGGACAAAAAGAATTTAACGCAAAGCTAAAAGATGAAGATATAAGCAAAATTTGCATACTAAGCCCTAAGGCTAAGGAGCTTTTAGACTCTGCACTTACTAAATTTCAACTCTCTCAAAGAGCTATAAACAAAACCTTAAAAGTAGCAAGAAGCTGTGCAGATTTGGCTTGTAGTGAGCTTATAGAAAAAGAGCATATCTTAGATGCACTTTCTTTTAGGATAAGACAATGAATGAGCTTTTATATGCTATTCTTGCTTTGTTTTTTGCCCTTTTTAACTACTTTTTTTTAAAATATAAGATAGTAAAAAATCAAAACCTAGCCCTAAAAGAAGCCTTAAAAGAAAGTAAAAAAGCCTTAGAGGAAGCGAAAAAAGAAAATAAAGAGGAGCAAAATGAGCTTATAAAACTCCTAAAAGAAGAACAAAATATAAATTTAAAAAACCTAAAAGAAGAGCTTGAAAAATATCAACAAAAAAACTCTGTAAATTTGCTAAATGCAAACTATAGCTTACTAAATGAGGGTTCAAAAAAGATACTAAACGAAATTTTTAAGCCCATAAATGAAAAGATAAAGGCTTATAATGAAAGACTAAGTCAAAATGAGCTTAGCATACAAAGTAGCATTAAAAATATGTTCTCTTATAGCCAGAAAATAGCTGATGACGCACAAAAATTAGCCAAAATTTTAAAGGGCGATAAAAAAATAAGGGGAAATTTTGCAGAACTTCAGCTAAAGTCTGTCTTAGAATCTAGTGGCTTAAAAAAAGATGAGCAGTATAAAACTCAGGTGCATTTCAAAAAAGAGGGCAAGGATTACTACCTAGATGCGGTAGTTTTTTTAGACAGGCAAAAAAACATCATTATAGATTCTAAATTTTCTTTGCCTAGTGATTTTAGCCTAGAAGAAGATAGCAAGGAACTAGCCTTAAACATAGCTAATAATTTAAAAGATAGAATTGATGAGCTAAGCAAAAAGCCCTACAATGCCTACAATGCCTACACTTACGACTTTGTCTTGCTTTTTTTGCCCTATCAAAACATACTAGATCTAGCCTTAGACGCCATGCCAAATATCTATCAATACGCTTATAATAAAAAGATTTATCTAACAAGCCCTCATACACTTTTCATGGCATTAAATACCATAAACATTTCTTGGAGGCACATACAAAGCAATGAAAACATACTCAAAGCCTTTGATGAGCTGGGTCTATTTTATGATAAATTTGTTTCTTTTACAGAGGATTTTAAAAAACTAAAAGCTGGTATAAATGCACTTGAGAATAATATAGAAAAAATGGAAAATAAGCTTATAAATGGTAGAGGAAATTTAAGTTCTAAATTTGAAAAACTAAAAGAACTTGGTGCAAAAACAAGTAAGCAAATAGCCTTGGAGTATGAGAATGAAAGCGCTTTGTAAAAACCCAAAAGAGCTTGATTTAAGAGCTATAAATAAGGGGCTTGATGAGCTTTTACTCATGGAAAATGCCGGTATAGCCCTAGCAAAAAATATAAAAAAACAAGCAAAAAAACTAAAAGCTAAAAAGGCTAGAATTTTATTCTTACTTGGAGGAGGAAACAACGCAGCAGACGGACTTGTAGCCATAAGACAGCTTAAAAAATGCTATGCTTACAAGTTAGGCTTTAAGGAGAGTGAGCTTTTTAAAAAGCAAGAGCAAATTTTACTAAATTATGGCTTTAAATTCTTAGAAAAAGAGCCTAATTTTAAGAACTTTGACCTCATTGTGGATTGTATCTTTGGTAGCGGTCTAAACAAAGAAGTAGATGAAAAAACCGTCCTGCTTTTAAAAAAGGCAAACAAAAGCAAGGCTATAAAAATAGCCTGTGATATACCTACAAATTTAGGCTTTTTGCCCTGCTTTAAGGCTGATCTTACCATTTGCATGGGTGCCTTAAAAGAAGCTTTACTGCAAGACTTTGCAAAAAGCCATGTAGGAAAGATTAAGCTAGCAAAACTTGGCATAAGCCATAAGAACTTTAATCAAAATGCCACTGCTTTTTTGCTAGAGAAAAAGGATTTAAAACTCATACAAAGAAAAAAGGTCTCAAATAAAGGAGATTACGGATATGTATTTGTTTTAGGTAGCAAGAGTGCTGGTTCTTTAGCTGCTTTAGCAGCTTTAAATTTTGGAGCCGGACTTGTAGCCTTGCTTGGAGAGGATAGCTTTTCGCCTCTTATAATGTCTAAGCAAAGCATAGATGAAAGGGCTAATGTTTTTTGTGCTGGCATGGGGCTTGAGGATTTAAGCTTTTTAAAAAGCGATATAGCCTTTAAAAAACCTTTAGTGCTTGATGCAAACTGCTTTTTAAGTAGGGATATACTGCCTCATTTAAAAAGAGAGGATCTTGTTATAACGCCTCACCCAAAGGAGTTTACGAGACTTTATAAAATTGTTTTAAATGCAGAGCTTAGCACAGAGGAGCTTTTTAAAGATAGGTTTTTTTACGCAAAAAAGCTGTGTAGTCACATCAACTGCGTCTTGGTGCTAAAGGGTGCAAACACTATAATCATTCAAAAAGATAAGCTTTTTGTAGTAAATTTAGGGAATGAAGCCCTAGCAAAGGGTGGAAGCGGCGATGTTTTAGCTGGTATGATAGCTGCTTTAATAGCTGCTAACTTTCCTGCCTTAGAGGCGGCTAAAAATGCTGTCTTAGCACATTCTTTAGTGGCTAAAAGATATAAATTTAATAAAAATAGCTTTGATGCGATGAAACTAATAAAGGCTTTAAAATGCTTATAAAACTTGCCGTGCTTTTCAGTGGAAATGGAAGCAACCTAGAAAATATATTAGAAAAACTTCACAAAAAAACCATAAACGGACTTTCTTATGAGGTGGTGCTTTGTATAACAAATAAAAAAGAAGCCTTTGGCATACAAAGAGCCTTAAAATTTGGACTTCAAAGCCTAATAATAGAGCATAAAGACTATGAAAATAGAGAGGATTTTGACTCTATCTTAGTAAAAGAAATTCAAAAAAGCGGGGCAGATTTAACCATCTTAGCTGGTTTTATGAGAATTTTAAGCCCTGTTTTTACAAAAAAGATAAGAGCTATAAACTTACACCCCTCTCTTTTGCCTTTATTTAAGGGTGCAAACGCTATAAAAGAGAGCTTTCAAAGCGACATGAAAGTAGCTGGGGTAAGTGTGCATTTTGTAAATGAAGAGCTAGACTCTGGAAAGATTATAGCCCAAGCAGCCTTTGAAAAAGAAGAAAATATGAGCTATGAGGACTTTGAAAGAAAAATTCATGGCTTAGAGCATGAACTTTTGCCTAAGGCTGTAATGAAGATCTTTGAGAAAAAAGCCTAGTTTTTAAAAATTAAAGCAAGTTTTTTTCCTTAAGTATCACATACATCTTAAGCGTGGATATGAAAAAGGTAAGTATAGCCGGTCCTAGTATAATGCCCCAAAATCCAAAACTTGAAATCCCAGCTAACATAGCTAAAAAGATCAAAAGCTCATTTATCTTTGTAGGTTTTGTAACTAATTTTTCATTTATCCATTTTATTATGAGAGGCTTTACAAAGTTATCTGCTAAAAAAGAGATAACAACCATAGAATAAAGCAATATCCAAAGTGCTGCGTAAAGGTCTTTAGAGGCAAATTCATATATACTTAAAGGCACATAAATTAAAGCCCCGCCAACAACAGGTATCAAAGAGGAAAAGGCAAAAAGTATAGCCCAAAGCAAGATATCATAGCCAAAAAATGAAAGCATTATAGCAAAAAGAACTCCTTGCAAGATAGCGGCTAAGATCATGGAATAAAGCACCACAGACATTACATTAGCGACCTCAGAAAGCACCTCATCTAGCTCTTTTTTATCTATGGGAATTATGGATTTTATATAAAGCACAAGCTCTGTGCCGTATAAATTTGCAAAAAAGTAAAACACACAAATAAGCGCTACATCAGTAAGCACCTCAGCCGCTGTTTTTGTGAAATTGCTAAAAAAGGTAAAGGCATTTCTTGATATGGCACTTAGATCAAGACTGGCTAAAAATTCTCTTATTCTAGGCTCTAAGAAATCCAAGGACTCAGGCAAATCTATATGATAATTTTTTATGAAATCAATAGTATTTGTTATAAGGGAGTAATCAAAATTCTTAAGACTTGCACCAAGCTTTATAAGAGCATATAAAAAAGGTAATATCAAAAACAAAGAAACTATAGTAGTAGTAAAAGTGGCTGCTAGGATTTTTTTGCTCTTAAATTTTTTTAAAAAATACACATTGATATTTGAGGTCGCAACAGCCATTAAGCAACCTATGGATATAACTAGCAAAAAATCCTTAAAAAGATAGAGGATAAGACAAAGCACAACCAAGATAAAAAACATGAAAAAAAACCTACCATTTTGCATCTTAGCTCCTTATTTATTCATCAAAGGCGTAAAAATCGCTATAAGTTTTAAGCACTTTTTGTGCCTCGTTTTCTAAACCCAAAGCCCTTTTTGCCTCCGCAAAAAGAATCCAGCTTTCTTTTGAATTCTTATCCAAAGAATTCGCCTTAAAAGACCAAAAAATAGAATTTTTATAATCCTTTTTACTCATATAAAATCTAGCTAAGGATATTGCCACTTCAAAGCTTTGTTCCTCATTAAATTTTTTATTTAATGAGGTAGCGTTTATGTTGTGGCTTGTGATTTGAATCTTCTTTTTTTCTAAGTCTTGTGGCTTTTTTTGCTGTAAAAATTGTGCTTTTTGCTCTCTTATCTTAGCTTCTTCTAATTTTTTTGTAAGCTCTTTTTTTTCATTTAAGGCTAGGGCTAAATTTAGCTCTTGTTTTTGATAAAATTTTAAGAAAAAATAAATAGCAAAGGCTACAAAAGCAAGGAAAAAGATAAAAAAACTTAGTTTTAAAAAGACTTAAAACAGATAAATTTGATACCCTTGCTCTAATTTTTTTAGAATAGTTTCGTTCATAGCTACCTCAATAACTCATGGTGCAAGGCAGAAAGTTTTAAGATAAAAAGATCCTTTTTGCTCTTGGCTGAGTCTTTGTAATAAAGCCTTATTTGCTTAAAGCTCTTTAAAATTTTATCAACTATTCTTAAATTTAAAAAACTAATTTTAAGTAAAAAATTCAAAGCCCTCTTAGAAAGAAAAACATCATGCTTTTTTTCCACATAAAAAAGTAGATCTTTTGAGTCAAGCTTTAAAACTAGCTCCTTACTTATCCTGCTTGAAAAATATTCTTTTTTAAGCAAGCTTTGCTTTTTATGTGTGCTTAATATAAGCTGTAAATTCTTAAGCTCACTTAAAAATCTAAGCCTTTCTAAAAGCTTTTCATCATAAAGACCAAGCTCATCAAAAACCAAAATAAAATTTTCATTACTTCTAGCCAAAGCTTCGTAAAGCTCAGTGAAGCTTAATTTTTTATTAAAAAGTCTTTTTGAAAGGCTGAGGCAAAAATCCTCCTCGGTGAAAAAGGGCTTTAAAAATAAATGCAAAGGCAAAGTCTTAGCTAAATGCTCTAGCAAAAAGCTTTTTCCACTACCGCTTTTTCCTATAAGCAAAACCATCTTATCTAAATGCCTTATACTAGCTTGTAATTCCTTTAAGATAAGATCTTGAGAATTTAAGGCTATAAAGGCACTCATATAGAAAAACCTAGGTCTTTTAGGCTAGGATTTTGCAACTCAACAACTATCATAGGTCTTATTACAAAAACTATCTCTGTAGCACTTGAAATGGAAGTATCACCCTTAAAAAGATAGCCTAAAAGAGGTATTTTAGATAAAAAATTTACAGAGCTTTCATCATTAGCCTCATTATGACTTATCAGCCCTCCTAAAACAAGGGTTTGGTTGTTTTCCATTTGAACTACGGTTGAAAGCTTTTTTTGTATGGTATCTGGTGCTATGACGCGTGGAGCTTCTTGTCTTTGATTATCCTGAGCGTATTTAAAAGAGCTTAAGGAAGGATTTATCCTAAGCATTATCTTTCCATTATCTGAAATTTCAGGCAAAATATTTAGTAATATACCAACAAAGATAGAATAATTATTATAACTTTCAGCAACCGTGGTGCCAGTATCTGTGCTTCTTGAACTCTCTCTTACTTGATAATTTATAGTATCGCCTACTGAAATGATAGCTTGTTGGTTATTAAGTGCTACTAGCTTTGGGTTTGAAAGTATGGTAGTTTTTCCGCTTTGCCTTAAAAAATTCATTAAAGAATCCATACTTAAAGAAGCGTTAAATCCTAAATTTAAAGCT
>CASFHJ010000152.1 GCA_949294425.1 uncultured Campylobacter sp. | reverse complement strand
ACTTAAAAGAAGTAGCCAATCTATAAATTCAGCACTAGCAGGACCATCAAATCTCAAAGCTTGTTGCATAATATCCTCGCAAAACACGCAAAAATCAACTATCTCATCAAGATTTAATCTCCTAGCAGCCCAGGCTGTATTATGTGCTAGGGTCTGTATTTCTTTTAAGGCTTCTTTGTATTTATCGCTCTCAAGCTTTATAATAAGAGGCTCTAAAGAATCAGACATTATCCTAAAAAAATGCAAAAATCTTTCTATATCATCTGTATCAAAATCTAATTCTAAATTTTTTAAAAGTCCCATTTTTTAATCTCTTATTTTTTGCAAGAAAAGAATTCTAACAAAATTTTGCTGAAATTTTCTTAATCATAAAAGATAAATTTAAGCTAAGATAAAGATTTAACTTAAAAGTAAAATAGTAAATTCGTAACACTTGCTTTTAAAAAAGTCTATTTTTGAGTATTTTTAAGTCTTTTTTAGTCTAACTTACTTAAAATGAGCTTAAGTTTATAAGGAGAAGGAAGTATGTATGAATAAAATTATAAGCCAAATTTTTTGGGTGCTAGTAGCCATACTTGCAGCTTGGTATTTTGGTGTTTTAGCCCTAAATCAAGGTGAAAGCATAAATGCCACTTGGATAGTGATAGCTTCAGTGTGTATTTATATGATAGGATATAGATTTTATAGTAAATTTATAGCTTACAAGGTATTTGAACTAGATGATAGTAGAGCAACTCCAGCTGTGGTAAATAACGATGGTAAAGACTTTGTTCCTACAAATAAGATAGTTTTATTTGGACATCATTTCGCAGCTATAGCAGGAGCAGGACCACTTGTAGGACCTATACTAGCAGCTCAAATGGGATACTTACCTAGTATGATTTGGCTTTTGGTTGGTGTTGTTTTAGCCGGAGCCGTGCATGATTTTACCGTGCTTTTCATATCTGTAAGAAGAAATGGAAAATCCCTAGGCGAGATGATAAAAGATGAGATGGGAAAGGTAACTGGCGGGGTTGCTATGCTAGGAATTTTATTCATCATGTTTATCATTGTTGCTATCTTAGCCATGGTTGTTGTAAATGCCTTGGCTGAATCTGCTTGGGGACTTTTCACCATAGCCATGACTATACCTATAGCCATTTTTATGGGAATTTATATGAGATTTTTAAGACCGGGTAGGGTTGGTGAAGCAAGTATAATAGGCTTTATCCTGCTTTTACTAGCACTTTGGTATGGACATAATATAGCAGATCCTAACCATGCCTTACATGATTTATTTCTACTAGACAGAAAGAGTCTAGCTCTCATAGTTATAGCTTATGGCTTTGTGGCATCGGTTTTACCTGTGTGGTTTTTGCTTGCTCCAAGGGATTATCTAAGCACTTTCTTAAAAATAGGCGTTATAGTTATAATGGCTATTGGAATTTTATGGATAAATCCTAGTCTTTATATGCCAAAGATTACCTCTTTAATAGACGGAACAGGTCCAGTTTTTGCAGGATCTATCTTTCCTTTCTTATTTATAACCATAGCTTGTGGTGCTGTTTCTGGTTTTCACGCTCTAATCTCCTCTGGAACAAGCCCAAAAATGCTAGAAAGAGAAAACCATGCAAGAGCTGTTGGATACGGCTCTATGCTTATGGAAAGCCTTGTTGGAATAATGGCATTAATTGCTGCTTGTATCTTAGAACCGGGACTTTATTTTGCAATAAATTCTCCACTTGCCACCCTTGATCCGGCGGCTAGTTCTGCTACTAGCGTAAATTTAGCTACCCTTGAAACAAATTTAAAGCAAATTCTTCAAACCGCTGGTTTTAGTCTTGATTCTACGGCACTAAATACAGACTATCAAGCCCTAATACCAAAGATAGCAGCTGACATAGGCGAAAGCACCATAGTATCTAGGACAGGGGGTGCGCCTACCTTTGCACTGGGCTTAACCTACATCTTACACCAAATAGCAGGAGGACAAGAAGCCATGGCTTTTTGGTATCATTTTGCCATACTTTTTGAAGCCCTATTTATCTTAACTGCCGTTGATGCTGGAACTAGAACAGGAAGATTTATGATACAAGACATCTTGGGTAATGTTTTTAAACCTATGGCTGATACTAAAAACTATTTTTACGGCATTATAGCCTCTTTTATCTGTGTTTGTGGCTGGGGATATTTGCTTTATCAAGGGGTTATAGATCCAGCTGGTGGAATTTATACGCTTTGGCCTTTATTTGGTGCGGCTAATCAAATGTTAGCTGGTATAGCCCTACTTTTAGGAACTGTGATCTTGTTTAAAATAAATAAGATAAAATATGCTTGGGTAACCATAATACCAGCATTTTGGATACTTTTAACAACTCTTTATGCAAGCTTTCAAAAGCTCTTACCTGCAAATGGCGAAAGAGTGCATGACGCGGTTTCTCATGTCGCAACGGCTCAAATTTGGCTACAAAAAAAAGAGGAAGCAATACTAGCAAATAATGAGGCTTTAATAAATAAAGCAAACACCATAATACACAACAATGTCCTTGATGCAGTGCTTTGTGGCTTTTTTATGATAGTTGTTTTTATAGTGCTTTTTGAAAGCATTAAAATTTGCTACTTAACAGCAAAGGGTAAGAATTCTTGCTTTCCTTTAAAAGAGGAGCCTAGAAAAGAAATGAAAGACTACGAACAAGTCTTAAGAAAGGCGTATTAAAACTCATGTCAAAAGCATTGGTAAAAAGAGCTAATACCCTACCTGTTTTAGCTCAAAATAAGCAAAGCCTTCTTGATAAACTAAGAAGGCTTTATCAAAGAAGTGATAGGTTTATAAATTTGCTAGTTGGAATGCCAAGCTATGATAAATACGTAGAACACATGAGGACAAAGCACCCAGATAGGAACATTCTAAGCCGAAAAGACTTTTTCAAAGAAGCCCTTGAAGCAAGGTATAATGGCGGAGCTACTCGTTGTTGCTAGTGTGTAAAAGCTCCTCTAAGATAGTGGTTGCATAAGAGCCTTTTTGCAAGAAAAACTCCAAAAAAAGATGAGCTTTTTGCTCATCGTAACTTAGCTTAGCATCTTGCAAATAAGACCAAAGAAATCTCCTAGAGCCATTTAAAGAGCTATTAAAAAGATAAAAGGGTTTAAAAATTTCATTTTCTAAAGATAGGGCAAAGTCTTTGGCTTGCATAGCTCTTTGTCCTAGCAAAAGACCTGTTACGCTTATATCTCTTTGCTTAAATCTTAAACTCTCCTTAAGCAAGTCCTCACAAAAAAAATTCTTGCCAAAGGGATAATGACAAAGTAAATCCCCTCTTAAAAGTTTAAAAAAATGCTCTTGAGAATAAATTTCATTTACCTCTTTTTTATCTAGCTTGTAAATACTTGCAAATTCTTTCTTGCTAAATTTTTTTGCAAAATGCGATAATTCTAATCTCTTGCTAAGATAGTCATTAAAAAGTATACTTTGAAAGGCTGAAAGCAAAAAATCCCTCATTTTTTTATCTCTTAGCTTCTTTTTGCCTTGCAAAATTTCAAGTCCTTGCTTGTAATTATCATTAAATTTACCAAATCTTTGATAAGCAAAATAATTTGCAAAACCCTGTTCATCAAGCTTTTCAAAGGCTTGTTTTATCTTTAGAGCATTTATCTTACTTACTTTTTTTAGCCTTATAAAAAAGGAATTTCCCCTTAAATGACCTATTTTTAGTTTATTATCGTGATAAAATGTATCTAAAATTTTAAGCTTTTCGTGTGAAAAATTCCTTAACTTCTCCTCGAATTTTCTTGCTAGTGAGAGGTATTGAAAGGTAAGTCCTTGCTTATCTTTAAGTCCTGCATATCCAAAGTCTTTCACCTTTACACCGCTATATTCACTCAAAAGCTTAAGGGCTTCTTTTGTGCTTAAATCCTTCTTGCAAATATGAAGTATGAGATGTTCTCCCCTGCCACTAAACTCATAAAGAGCCCGTTCTCTTACGACAAAATCGGAGCTATTCTTGCTAAAATGTGCCTCTATTTTCTCATGACTTAAGCTTAAAATTTTATTAAAAGTGATGTTCTCTTCCATGAAATTTATACCTACCTCGCTTTAACTTTGCAAAGATGTTTATTTTTATTCTATGTTTTTTAGCCAAATTTTGAAGTTTTTTTCTATATTTTGTAGAAAATGCAAACAAAATTTCATACTCCTCCCCGCTAATAAGCTCATTTTTACTCATTTTTTTAAGCCATTTTAAATCTAAAGAATTTAAGCTTAACATTCTTGCTAAATCCTTACTAAGCCCATCTGATATATCCATAGCAGAGCTTATCTTAGAACTTGCCTCATAAAAAAACTTTGCTCTTAGCTCGGGGCTTATAAAACGATGTTTTGAATGAAGTTTAAAACCAAGTTGCAAAGTTTTAAGCCCCTTTAAACTCTGTCCCAAGGTGCCAGTGTATGCTAAAAGCATATCTTTTTTTAAACCTTTTCTAAAAATCGCCCTACCATTTAGCTTTGAAAATAAACTTATGCTAATGCCTATCTTATCAGAGCTTATGGTGTCTCCGCCTATGATTTGTATATCAAAATCCTTAGCTACCTCTAAAAAGGCATTTTGTAATTTTTTTAAGTCCTCAAGGCTTAAATTTTTTGGTAGAGCAAGTCCTAAAAGTGCAAATTTAGGCTTTGCATTCATAACTATGGCGTCTGAAATATTTACTAGCATAGCCTTTCTTGCAATCTGGTCTAAACTTAGCCATTTTCTTTTAAAATGAACATCTTCAAAAAATAAATCCTTTGACAAGCAATACCCACAAACAATAGCTCCATCATCTCCGTTAAATTTATTAGCAAAGGCAGATATTATAAAAGCTTCCTTATCCATAACAACACTTTAAAAAATAATTTTCATAGCAAAGGGCATTTCTCATATTTTTTTATCATTTTTAAAAAGTAAAAATATCTTATCTTTTAGGGTGTTTTTATATCTTAACAATAAGAGTAAAAAAGATAAACAAAGCATAGTAATATGCCAAAAGCTAGGGATCTTAGTGGATAAAAAGAAATGAAAAGAAGAAAGCACTAACAAAAAATACCCAGCCTTTAAAACTAGCTTTATCCTCTTAAAAAAAGAAAATGAGGCTAAAAACATAAAAAACATCAAAACAAAGCTTAAAAAACCAGAAAATTCTATGCCATAAGTGAAAATGGAGGCAAAAAGTTTGTAAAGGCTTAAATGCTTAGAAAAGATAAAATAAGCCAAAAAGTGAAGCAAAGCCCAGATAAAGGCAAAAATTCCAAATAATCTTGGTAGTTTTTTGCATTTTTTAAATTTAAAAAGAGCAAAAAACAAAGAAATAAAACAAAATCCTAAGGCAAAAACTCCTGTGTAAAAATAAATTTCAGCCAAAATATCAAAATAATAATATTTATAAAGCATGAAAGCAAAATAAACAAAGCTTAAGAAAAAAAGACTATAAGCTAAAAAAACAAGTCTTTTACTGCTTATCAAAAATACTTCCTTAAGTCCATGCCCTCATAAAGATGAGCTACTTCCTTTTCATAACCATTAAAAAGCTCTGTTTTTCTGGTGAAAAACTCACCTATCACCCTTTCACTAGCTTGAGACCATCTAGGGTGGCTTACCTCTGGGTTTACATTTGAATAAAAGCCGTATTCTTTTGGATTATAAAGCTCCCAAGTAGTCTTTGGCTGCTCCTTTGTAAATTCTATGCTTACTATGGATTTTATACTTTTAAAGCCATATTTCCAAGGCACTACTAATCTTATAGGAGCGCCATTTGTTGCACCTAAGGGCTTTTTATACATACCCACAGCTAGTATAGTGAGTGGATGCATAGCCTCATCAAGTCTTAAGGCTTCAACATAAGGATAATCAAGCACAGGAAAATTTGAAGCTTGATCAGGAAATCTACTCTTATCAAAAAGGGTTGTAAATTTTATGTATTTTGCTTGTGGACTTACATCTAAGCTTTCTATCAAGGCTCTTAGCTCAAAACCTATCCAAGGTATAACCATAGACCAAGCTTCCACACAGCGAAGTCTGTAAATCCTTTCTTCTAGCTTAAATTTTAAAAAATCATCCATACTAAGAGTCTTTTCCTCCTTAACAAGCCCCTTAATCTCTACTTTCCAATCCCTTGTATGAAAATTTTTTGCAAGTTCAACTGCTGCTCTTTTATTTGTAGAAAATTCATAAAAATTTATATAAGTTCTTGCTGCTTCTTCAGGGCTTATTTTTAGATTGTTTTTATTATCATCTGCTATGAAATTTAAGGCTTCTAGCTTGGTGTTTACAAGACTTGTAGCAAGTAAGGATCCAGCTCCTAGCTTTATAAATTCTCTTCTTTTTTTAAAAAGTTCTTCTGGTGTTATTTTCATGTTTATCTCCTTTAGGCTTTTATAATTTTACATCATTATAGTAATTTATTAATCTTAT
>CASFHJ010000151.1 GCA_949294425.1 uncultured Campylobacter sp. | reverse complement strand
CTTTCATTTTTTATAGTATATGGGCTATGAAGCAGGGAACAAGAGCTGTTTATAACTATATTTTTAGCATATTTTTTAAGCTCTTTTAGTAAAGATATGCTTTTTTCGTAATTATTTTTATAGATATTTTTACCATTTACAAGACCTGCAAAAAGAATTTTTTTATCATCAAAACCCTTTTTTATAAGATTTAAACTCTCTTTGCCCTCTACAAAATCAAGTCCTATAGCATCAAAATCAAGCTTTAACAAATCATCATAAATATCTCTTACATCGCCAAAATAAGTTTGTATTAGAATTTTAAGAGAGGCCTTACTAGAAAGTAAGTCTTCGTAAATATCATTAAATAAAGTTATATCAGCAAGATCTAAATCATACACTAAATAAGGCTCATCAAACTGCAACCACTTAACGCCCTCTTTATTTAAAACAGATAAAAGCTCTTTATAAGCACTTTTTAGCCTTTCTAATGCCTCTTTCTTGATGGCTTCACTTGCGAAATTAAGCAGCTTATAAAAGGTGAAAAGACCGCTTATAACAACCTTTGCCTCTATACCAAGCTCTTTTGCTTCTTTATATTCATTTAAAATCTTTTCAGCATTTAGTTTTATAAAAGATACATCATCGCATTCTGGGACTAAATAATGATAATTTGTATTAAACCATTTTTTCATAGCCAAGGCTTTTACATCGCCTTTTTCTCCCTGATAACCTCTAGCTTGTGCAAAATACTCATCTAAAGGATCTAATTTTAAATCCTTATACCTCTTAGCCACAAGTCCAAATATATTGGCACTATCTAAGATATTATCATAAAATGAAAAATCATTACAAGATATGTAGTCTATACCAGCTTCTTTTTGGGTTTGAAAATGGGTCCTTCTAAGCGTTTTTGCCAGAGAAAAAAGCTCATCTTTTGAAGATAAAACCTTAAAATATTTTTCTATACCAAATTTCAGCTCTCTTAAAGCACCTATTCTAGGATAGGAGATAACAGAATTTTGCATACTTATCCTTTAAATTTATGAAAAACAAAGTAAATTGTTAAATAAAATCCAAGAAATTTTATGAGTAGAAAAGTAAATTAAAAAGTATATCCAGCCTTCCTACTGCTAAAAGCCCTCGGAAACCTGAATGAAGCTCCAAAGACCTAGACTAACACATATTGCACATTATATACATGGACAAGATTTGCATTGTATCTAGGATCCTTTCTTAAAAATTTAAAAAATTATGAAATTCTACTATCTTTTACTTAAATATAACTTAAAAAAAATATTGACAAAGAAAGATGATTTTGGTACAATAACAACTTGTTTTTATTTGGAGGGAAAATGTTGTCTCCTTAGCTCAGCTGGTAGAGCATCTGACTCTTAATCAGGTGGCCGTTGGTTCGATCCCAACAGGGGACACCATTATTAATTTAGACCCTTTCGTCTAGTGGCCCAGGACACCATTCTCTCTGTTTGGTAACAGAGGTTCAAATCCTCTAGGGGTCGCCATTTTCTTGGTCGCTTAGCTCAGTTGGTAGAGCGCCACCCTTACAAGGTGGATGTCATAAGTT
>CASFHJ010000150.1 GCA_949294425.1 uncultured Campylobacter sp. | reverse complement strand
TGTAAAATGTTTTTCTATGATACTTGCTCCAAGTGCCGTTGCTGCCAAACTTATGTGAATTCCTGTGCTATGATCTGAGTATCCAACATTTAGCTTAAAAGCCTCTTTTAAGCTAAGCATAGCCTTTAAATTTATCTCATTAAAAGGAGCTGGATACTCGCTAGTGCAGTGTAGTAAGGTGATATTTTTTCTTTTTGTTCCGTGTTCACACAAGATCTTAAGAGCAAATTCAACCTCGCCTAAATTTGCCATGCCAGTAGATAAGATAACTTTTTTATTTAGCCTTGCTACTTCTTTTAAAAAGGGTAAATTTGTTAAATCTGTGCTTGAAATTTTTAAAATTTCAAGTCCTAAATCATTTAAAAGCCTTAAATTTTGGCTATCAAAAGGGGTGGATAAAAAAGCTATGTCCTCTTTTTTACACTCTTTCATAAGCTCTATATGTGCTTTTTCATCAAGCTCTAACTTTTTTAGCATACAAAGCTGGTCTTTTTCTTTTGAATTTTTGCTTTGATATTTTGCTAGTTTTGCAATTTTAGAGGCTAAAAGCTCTGCCTTAAAACTTTGAAATTTAACAAAATCAGCCCCAGCTTTCTTAGCCTCTTTAATCATCTGCCTTGCTAGGTCTAAATCCCCATTGTGATTTACCCCAGCTTCTGCTATGACTATGGTTTTTTGCATAGTATCTACCTTAGGTATTTTTAAGGTCTAAAAGCAAAAAGTGTTCTAAAATTTTAAAAGCATATATGTTAAATCAAAAAATTCATAAGTAGCATAGCCCCTTTAGGGCTATTTTATTTTAAAGTCCAATAACTCCAACTCTTTGCTTAGAGTATTTAGGATCAAGCGCTATATCTAGCATGGCACTAGCATAATCTTTGTAGCTTACCTTAGACTCGCCTTTGTCATTTACTTCAAAAATTTCTCCTATTATCTTATACTTGCCACTCTTTTCTCCCTCATAGACAAAGATAGCAGCAGGACTTACAAAAACCCAGTTTACATCATCGACATTTCTTAAGAAATCAAGAGCTTCTCCTTGTGCCTTAGAAAGTGCTCTATACTCATCTGGAAAGTCCTTTGTATCATAAAGTCTCATACTGCGGCTTTCATCTATGTATAAAGATCCAGCACCACCAACTACTAAAAATTTAGCCTTAGAACCTTTTAAAATCTTGACTAAATGCTCTATGTGTTTTTTGTGTAAATGCAAATCTTTCCACTCACCAAAGGCATCTATAATGATATCAAAACCCTCTAAGTCCTTAGCTTCTAAGTCAAAAATATCCTTTTGAACAACCCTTACATCACTAGTAAAATTTGCCTTTTTAGCATTTCTTACAAAGGCACTTACCTTTGCACCTCTACTTACAGCCTCGCTTACTATGAGACTACCAGCCTTGCCACTTGCAGCTAAAACCGCTACTTGCAAATTTTCCTCCTTGTTTGTCTTAGAGAAAACAAAAGTAGTCAGTAAAATAAGTCCAAAGGCTGACATTATAAGCTTTCTCATCTTTTTCCTTTCAAAATGAATTCACCTCTTAAGGTTGTAAAATAATAATATACTAAGTTTAAAAAATCAAGTAGAAATATTTTTCATATATAGTATCTTTTTTAATACTAATGTGTAAAAATAATAATATAAATGTATATTTTTATAAATTTTTTTAGAGTATTTATAAAGAATTTATGCTAAAATACTAAAAAAATAAGGATAAAAAAATGAAAAAATATCACTCACCCTGCCCTGTAGAAACTACCTTAAATTTGATAGGAAATAAATGGAAAGTGCTTATCATAAGAGACTTATTAGACAGAAAAAAAAGATTTGGTGAGCTTAAACAAAGCATAAGTGCAAGCAAAAACCAAAACATATCTCAAGCAGTTTTAACTCAAAATTTAAGAGAATTAGAACAGGCAAAGATATTAAAAAGAAAAGTATACGCAGAGGTTCCACCTAGGGTGGAATACTGCTTAACTAGCTTAGGACAAGGCTTAGAAGAGGTTTTAAAAGCTCTTGCTAACTTTGGGGAAAGATACAAGGACAAAAAATAGCTTTATCTATTTGCTAGAATTCCTTGTGCTTTTTTAATACTTGGTAAGTCTATAACATTTCCTTCAAAAGAAAAGCTTTCTCCCTTGTAAATCTCAGCTAGTCTAAGCACTTCTTTAGCCCATTTTAGCTGTCTATCTCCTTGAGCAAAGACTGAATTTATAATATCTACTTGATTTGGATAATAAGTCAATGAGCCTGAAAAGCCCATGGAATAAGCTAATTCCATATTTTCCTTTACCAAACTTTCATCCCTTGTATTAGGAAAGACCCTGTTTATAGGCGGTAAAAGCTTATTTATCCTACTTATTAAGGCTAGTTGGGTTCTAACATAATTTAATATAAAATCCCTGCCCTTACCATCTCTTAAGCCAAGATCTAGGCTAAAGTCAAAGGCTCCAAAAGTAAGCTGTTTTACGCAAGGTTGAGAGGCTGTTGTGCTTAAATTATGCACTCCTAAAGCACTTTCTATAAGCAAAAGTAGGGATACCTCGCCCAAGCTTTCAAGCACAGATAAGACATCTTCTTTTCTTTCCGTTTTAGCAAGCATAAGAGCGCTTAAACACTCCAAACCAAGCTCTTTTATAAAATTCATATCATCTTTAAAAAAAGGGCTTTGTGCCTCATTTATCCTAATGA
>CASFHJ010000149.1 GCA_949294425.1 uncultured Campylobacter sp. | reverse complement strand
ACAAAGTCTCTAACCTCATTGGCGTTTTTATTGTGAGAGATAAGCTCTTCAAAGGTTGGAGTATCTATGCCATAAAGATCAGGAAATTTAATCTCAGGACAGGCTATAGCTAAATGTATACTTCTTGCACCAGCAGATCTTAAAAGGGATATGATCTTTTTAGATGTGGTTCCACGCACTATACTATCATCTATAACAGCTATATCCTTTCCCTTTAAAACCTTTGACATTGGATTTAGTTTTAATTTTACCTTAAAATTTCTAAGCTCTTGGGTTGGCTCTATAAAGGTTCTGCCTATGTAGTGATTTCTTACTATAGCCATTTCTAAAGGTATATTTAAAAACTGAGAAAAACCTATGGCTGCACTTACTCCACTATCTGGCA
This sequence comes from uncultured Campylobacter sp., assembly GCA_949294425.1. GTDB lineage: Bacteria > Campylobacterota > Campylobacteria > Campylobacterales > Campylobacteraceae > Campylobacter_D. Next base: position 8,208 of record CASFHJ010000149.1, on the reverse strand, counting down.
CAGGAACTACAAAGTCTATTTTTTCTTTAAATTTCCTAGCTAGGTTTTCACCCATTTTCTTGCGAACCTCATAAACACTCTTACCTTCTATAATGCTATCTGGTCTGGAAAAATAAACGTATTCAAAGGCACAAATTCTAGACTTTTCTTTAAAAAGCTCTATGCTTTCATAATTTTCATAGCCACTTTTAAAAATAAGCATTTCTCCGGGTTTAACGTCTCTTATAAATTCAGCCTCTATAAGATCAAAGGCACAGGTCTCACTAGCTACTATATAACCACCATCTTTTAATCTAGCCAAAGAAAGAGGTCTAACCCCATATCTATCCCTTACAACAAAAAGCTCATCTTTGGAAGCTAAGATAAAACAATACGCTCCCACGCACTCTTTTAAGCTTTCTATTATCCTTTCTTTTACGCTTTGTTTTTTACTTCTTGCTATAAGGTGGATTAAATTTTCTGTGTCCATATTTGAGTTAAAAATGGCTCCCTCTTGTATAAGCCTAGCTCTTACCTCCTCTTTATTTACTAAATTTCCATTATGAACTAAGCTTATATCTCCCAAAACACAACTAGCACTTACTGGTTGTGCGTCGTTTATGGAGGAATTTCCAGCTGTTGAGTATCGATTATGACCTATGGCTATGGAACCCTTTAGCTTTTTAAGCACATTTTCATTAAAAACTTGATTTACCTCGCCCTTTGATTTTATGGTTTGAATTTTTTTTGAGTCGCTAACACTTATGCCAGTTGCTTCTTGTCCTCTGTGCTGCATGGCAAAAAGAGCGTAATAAGCATAAGCTGAGGCTGAATTTGAATTTATTATCCCTACTACTGCGCACATTTTAAAGTCCTAACATATCACTCATATTGTAAAGTCCGGGCTTTTTATCCACTAAGAATTTTGCTATCCTTATAGCACCATGTGCAAAGGTGGCTCTTGATGTAGCATTGTGGCTTAATTCTAAAAATTCTCCATCAGTATAAAAGCCAACGCTATGCTTACCAACTATATCTCCGCCTCTTAAAGAAAGCACTGAAATTTCATCTTTTTTTCTTAAATTTTTTCTGTTAGTTACCATAACTTCCTTAAGGTTTAAGCCTCTAGCTTTGGCTACTGAGTTTGCAAGACTTAAGGCAGTGCCACTTGGGGAATCTTTTTTATGCTTATGGTGCATTTCTAAAATTTCTATATCAAAATCCCTTAAAATAGAGCTTGCCTTTTGGGCTAAAAGATTTAAAACAGCTACTCCCAAAGAGGTATTTGAAGCATAAAAGATAGGCATATTTTTGCTTAATTCCTGCATAGTATCAAATTCTACATCTAGCCCTGTGCTTCCTATGAGTAGTGGTTTTGGATTTTTTTTAGCATATTCTAATAAAGAGGCTGTTCCTTCTTTTGATGAAAAGTCTATGATTATCTCACTATTTTTAAAAAAGCTTTCAAAACCAAGCTTTCTGTCAAATAAGGCAGATATAAAGGCTTTTTCATCATCTTTAATGCATCTTTGTATCTCAAGCCCCATTCTGCCACTTGCTCCAAAAAGTCCTATTTTTATCATAATAATCCTTCTTTTTTATAAAAAAGTGAGATTATAACATTTATTGTTAAAATTTAATGTATAAAGCTTATCCCTTGCAAATTTAAGCTCATTTTACAAGAGCTGATATGCTTTTAAACGTGCTTCCCTTAGCCTCTATCAAAAGACCAAATAAAAAGCTTTCTACATTTATAACCTTAACCCCTATTTGTCTAAGAAATTTTAAGGCATTTTCGTGATTTTGTATGGATCTTGAACTCATGGCGTCCTCTACAGCATAAACCTCATATCCAAGCTCTAAACCCTGCACCAAGCTTTGTAACATACAAACATGGCTTTCTATACCAAACATTATTATCTTTTTACAAGAGCTTTTCTTTATAATATCTGCTATATTTTCATCATTAAAAACAGAAAAAGAAATTTTTTCAAGACAAAGGCATTGAATCCTATCATCATCTTTTTTAAAATCCTCAAATTTATCTATCTTTTGAAATTCTATCTCGCTGTGAGTGGGTCCTAGACCTTTTGGATACTGCTCTGTAACTATACTTTTTATATTAAAGAGCCTACTTGCTTCAAGCAAGGTATTTGAATTTTTTAAGAGCTGACCCTTATTTTGCATTACTGAAAAGAGTTTTTCTTGTATATCTATACAAAGTAGCAAGCACTCACTTGCTTCAAACAAGGCTTTTTTTTGCATGGGAAATCCTTTTTGTTATATTATACTTACAAAAATGATTTTTGCAAAGATAAAAAGAGTTTAAAATATATCTTGTGTATAAATTTAGGATATTTTGTGAAAATTAAAAAGAGGCTAAGTAAGCTTAGCCTCTAAAAATAGCTTTTAAAACTGATTTAAAAGATTTAGAATTTCTTTTTATTTACATCTTCCATCAAATCATTTGCCATTTCATTTACAGTTTTTGTAACGTCATTAGTGTTATTAGCTATACCAACATTTTCCCTAGTAACTGATTCAAGTTGATTTATAGCCTCATTTATTTGTGAAATTCCCTCTGTTTGCTCTTTTATAGAAGCTGCCATATCATTTATACTTTGAACAAGTAAATTTGATGAGCTTTCTATCTCTGTTAAGGATTTACTAGTTTTTTCAGCAAGTTGTCTCACCTCATCAGCAACCACAGCAAAGCCTCTGCCATGCTCTCCTGCACGTGCAGCTTCTATGGCTGCATTAAGAGCTAGTAGGTTTGTTTGATCTGCTATATCTTTTATGATGGTTATAACTGATTTTATCTCATCTGTTTGTTGTATAACCTGAGTTGTTCTATCTGATACATTATGCATAGAAGAAGTTATCTCCTCTATAGCAGCCGCACTTTGTTCTAGTGAATTTGCTTGCATATTAGAACCATCAGTTAGTTTTTGCATAAGTTCGCTTAGGTTATCAAGCTTTGATGAAAGCTCACTGGCAAATGAAGCGGAGGTATTTAACATCTTTCTTATCTCATCTCCAAGTGTGTTTGTAACAAGCTCAACACGCCCCTGTGCATTTTCTACATTAGTGGTAAAATCAAGTCTAGTATAAGAATTAAATACTCTTTCTATCTCGTTGACATTAGATCCTATCTTATCTTGCATTGTTTGAAGCATTTGGTTTAAAACCTTTCTTAGCTCCTCAAGTTTTGGATTATAAGGCACTTCAGTTATCCTAGCTGTTAGATCGCCGCCCTCTATCTTTTTCACAACATCAACACTTTGTTTTACTGCAGCTGCATCTTTGTCTAGCCCTGTTTGAGTAAGTCTTATGCTCTTATTTATCTCAGTAGCCATTTTGCCAAGTTCATCATCAGCAGTAGGCTTTAGATCCGGAGGACATCTATTAGTTTCATAGTTTAAATACTTAAAGAAGTCTTGTAAATGAGTTAAAACATTATTAAGTCTTAAAGAAATATTTCTTCTCATATAAAGAGATATGAATACAATTATAACTATTAAAGAAACAACTATGGATATGATAATAGTCATTTGTATATCATTTATAACGGCATTTACAGAATCAATAGGAGCCAAAACCCCAGAAGTCCAGTAAACTCCGGTATTATGCCCTACTTCAAAGGTGCTTATAGCCATCTTTGCCTTAAAGCCCTGTAAGGACTCATAATCATAAGTTCCATCTTGTTTATTTTTAATATGTTCTGCAATCTTTCTAGTAAGCTCGTGATTATTTGTTTCAAGAAGCCCCTTGGTTAAGGTTTCGCTATTTGGATGCACAGCCATTTTTAGATTGTGAGAGATTAAAACCCTATAATCCCCTTTAAATACTGATAATTCAGGATCTAGGATAAATTTCTTCATAAGCTCTAAATCTATTAGCATACCCACAACCCCTATTACTCTGCCTTGTTGGTTTTTTATAGGAAAGCTTATGCCAGATTCTAAAATTTGAGAGCCTCCTATGTTTATGTAAGCTGGATCTCCTGCACTAACGCTACCAGTAGACATAACATCTTGCAAACTAGTTATTTCTGCTAATAACTTCTCATCTGCTTGTAAGATTTCTATACCTCCAGCCTTGGTTGTATCAGAATCACTTATAAGTAGAAAAAAGTCTCCATTAGGAAGTCTATTTCTAGAATCAAGTATAGCATCACCCCTATAAGCGCCTTCTTTTAAATAGACAAAGGCAGCTAAGGCTAAATTAGAAGAATCAAGCATAGCAGTAGCTGAACTTATCAGCGATCTTTGATTAAAATCAGAAGGATTATTGATATTTCTTTGTATATCAGCCTGAGATGAAGCTATGGTAGCATACATTTCATTAAAATATCCAGAAACTCTTCCTTCAATATCTCTTGACACAGAATTTAATAAATCTATAGCTGATTTTTGTTGCTCTGTTGTTACCTTGCTAAGTATGAAATAAGACATCACACCCATACACACCAAAACCACAAGAACTATACTTATGATAGCTTTTGCGCCTATATTTAACTTTGAAAACATTTACTCTCCTCTAAAAATACTACTAAAATCCTAATAGCAAAAAATGATATTAAATTTTGATTATAACACAGAGTAACTAAATAAAAAATTTATTTGTAATTTTTTTTTAATTTTAATAACTTTTAATAATTATAAATATACCTTTTTAGCTTTGTAAATTTGTTTTTTTTGGCTAAGATAAAAATAAAAAAGGCTAAAAAATGCAAGAACTTTCAAAGTCAAAGAGAATTCGCTCCATAATAGCTGCAAGTAGTGGAAATTTAGTGGAATGGTTTGATTTCTATATATACGCTTTTACAGCTGTTTATTTTGCAAAACAATTTTCAAGCTCAGATGATGCAACCATACAACAAATTTCAGCCTTTGGAATTTTTGCCCTTGGCTTTTTGATGAGACCTATTGGTTCTTGGCTTTTTGGTTCTTTGGCAGATAAGATAGGACGCAAAAGCTCCATGGTTATTTCTGTAGTGCTTATGGCTATAGGTTCTTTCATGATAGCAGCTATTCCTAGCAAAGATAGCATAGGAGATCTTGCGGTTTTACTACTACTTTTAGCAAGGCTTATACAAGGACTTAGCGTAGGGGGAGAATACGGCATAGCAGCAACCTATCTAAGCGAGTTAGCCACAGAGGGCAAAAGAGGCTTTTACTCCTCTTTTCAATACGTTACCTTAATAGGAGGTCAGCTTTTAGCTGTGGCAAGTATATCTGTAATGCTTTTATTTTTCACAGAGCAAGAAATGAGAGAGTATGCGTGGAGAATTCTTTTTGTGCTTGGAGGGGTTTTAGCGCTTGGTTCACTTTTTATAAGAGCCATTATGAGTGAAAGTGCAAAAGAGCTTCATAAGCACGAAGACAGAGGCACTTTAAAAGCACTTTTTAGCACATCTTGGAGACAATTTTTACTAGTGCTTGGTATAACAGCAGGTGGTTCTTTAGCCTTTTATACCATCACAACTTATACAAAAACCTTTATGATAAATACGGCTGGTATTGATTCTTCTTTATCAAACAATATCATGTTAGTAGCACTTTTCATACTAATGATACTACAACCAATCTTTGGCGCACTAGGAGATAAGCTAGGACATAGGAATTTCTTGCTAATCTTTGCTATTTTAGCCCTACTTTTTATCTATCCTCTTTTCATGGCTTTAAAAATAGCATCAAATCCATACTACGCATTTTTAGCTATATTAGCACTTTTTGTCATACTTAGCTTTTATACCTCTGTGGCTGGAATTTTTAAAGCAAAACTCTTCCCAGAACACATAAGAGCCTTAGGCACTGGCTTTGGTTATGCCATACCAAACGCTATTTTTGGAGGATCTGCACCTTGGGTAGCCTTGCAATTTAAAAAAAATGGTTTTGAAAATGGCTTTTTTATATACATAGCTCTTATGATGTTTGTAGTTTTAATTGTAAGCATAGTTTTACCAAAAAAAGGAGAGCTTGAATGAGAATTTTAAATCTATTCATAGCTTTTTCTTGCGTTATGCTTGTATTTATAATGACTCTGCTTTTTTCAAATTTTTATATAAAGGATAAGGGTTTTAGCTTTAGTCAAAATTTATACGATAGCACTAAGATCTTACCAGATGTATTTACAAGCACTCCGCGTTTTTTTCAAAGTGCTAGTCTTGCAAATAAAACAAGGCTAAGCAAAGAGGAAAAAGAAAGTATAGCAAGAAGCTTTAATGCTATATTAGACCTAGCTTCAAAGGATAAAATCTGCACAGGTGGATCTTATAATTTAGAGCCTAATTTTTACTACGAGCAAGGAAAAAAGATTCAAAAGGGCTATAATCTCAGTGCTTTTTTTAGCTGTGAAATAAAAGCAGATGAGATAGAAAAATACCAAAAATTACTAAGCGATATGAGTAACATAGCCTCTTTAAACGGGCTTTTTGAGATGAGTGTCCCATCTTTAAATGCTAGAATTTCAAATGAAATGCTAAGAAAGGCTGAAAAAGAGAGTATAAATAGAATTTTATTACAAGCAAGACAACTAAGTAAGGATTATTCTAAAAATCTTGACACTAAATGCTATATAAAATCAATAAATTTCACAAACAGGCAAACTCAGCCAAGAGCTGTGATGATGAAAGCAGAGATACCAAACATACCTGTAACAGATGAAAAAGATATAGAAAAAATCGCTAGTATTAGTTTTTATTGCGAGGCTTAGAATGTAAGCTTTGTCCTGAGCTATTTTTTACGCAATATGTAAAGTTGTTCTTGTATATGCTTAGGACGAGATCTTAAATTTCTTGAGCCACGAAAGGTTGGGTATCTTTGCTCTAAAATTTCACATCTACCAAATTTTTCTAAGTCTTTTAAAAAACTCTCTTTTTTCACAAAACCCTCGCAGTTGTAAGAAAGTAAGATAATCTTTGCCTTTAGATTAGAAATAAGGTCTAAAAGTGCATCTTTAGCCTTATTAGCCTTATTGAAATCACTTCTATTCCATTCTTTTGGTATGCCGCTTACCTTTGAAATTTCATCTGGTCTTTGATATTTTGCTATTAAATTTAACATAAAATAATTTGAAGCATAAGGGTGTTGGTTATAAGGTGGATCCAAGTAAGCTAAATCAAAGCTATCAAGCTCTTTTGCTAAGTCATTTGCATCTTTTTGAAAAACTTTAAATTCGCAGGTAAATTTTGAAAAAATAGGCATTTTTAACTCTATATCTCCCTTTATGCGACTTAAGGCATTTTGTGCTGTGCCGCCAAACTTTCCAAAGCCGTTTTTATCTTTATAAAAACCCTTAAAAACTCCACTTGTATTTGAATGCACACTTGCTTCATATATCAAGGGTGCTATGAAAAAATGTTGCAAACGCTTTGGAATTTTACTATTTATAAGTCTTCTCATGGAGTCTAAATACATGGCATTTCTTTTAGTATAAAAAAGTCTATCATCTTTCCTTATAAATTCTTCATCTTTAGCAGAGTAAAGCTCTGTTATAAAGCCCTTTTCAAGACTTAGCTTTGAAAGCAAGGTTTTGTGTAGCTCTTGCAATTCTTGTAGCTCTTTTTCTTTTAAATTTGCTAAGTAGCATAAATTTATAAGTTTTGAGTAATACTCCAAATCATTTGCCATGATATAACTTGAGTAAGCCTTTGCAAAACGGCTTACTATACCAGAGCCACTAAATACATCACAAAAGCTAAATTTATCTTTTTTAAGCTCTTTTTTAGCTATATTAAAGCCCTGTTCTAAAAAACCCAGCAAAGCCCTTTTATTACCTAGGTAGGTTATGATTTGCTCTTTTAAAAAAAGTGGATCTTCTTGCATATCTTAACCTAGAAAATATAATATCTTAGAGAAGTTTCAGCTATTTCTTTCATAATATCAAACATTTCATAAACCCTCCATTTATCCTCTCTAAAATACATACTAACCGGAGAAAAATAATTAAAATTGCTATTACCATCAGTTTTAAAGATATATGTTTTATTTAAATAATAAAATTCGTTAAGAACATTTATTTTTGCAAGGACAGTTTTTTCACTTTCAGCAAAATCACAACCCCAACCAAAACGTACAAAAGGCGTTATCTTTTCGTGATTCAACATAGCTTTTATACCTGTTAAATTCTTTCCAAGCCTTTCTATTGCATTGCCGGTAGCCTGCTTACTTTTACCTTCTTTTTTTCTAATGTCATTGGTTCCTTGTCTTTTTACCTCTGTTACAA